>JARIHM010000085.1 GCA_029288275.1 Candidatus Saccharimonadota bacterium
GGTTCGAATCCCACTCTCTCCGCCAGAAAACGTCGCACCGTAGTGGGGCGTTTTCTTGTGCCTTCAAGCATAACCATAATGTTGTACTTATTGGCCAATGTGCGCCATAATATGAGTGAAATAGGAAATCCGTATGCCGCCAGAGGATGTAACCAACCAGACGAATGCTGTTCCCGCGCCAGAGCCGTCCGTCACGCCCGAGCCCCCTATGCCTACGCCTGTGTCGGAGTCGACGGTCGATGATGCATTGCCGGAAGTCCCCGAGGAGCCCACTCAGCCGCCATATAGCTGGCAAGCTTCGGAATACGCTCATCATCACAAGGGCGCCACGTGGTATGTGGGCTTGGCGGTTATTGTAGTAGTGCTACTGGCAGTGGCAGTTGTATTAAAACTATGGCTTAGCCTAGCCGTGTTTGCAGTTATGGGAATCGCGATCGCCGTGTATGCCCACAAGCCACCGCGGGTCCTTACGTATCAACTCGATAGTAAAGGTATTACCATCGAGGGCAAGCTCTATCCCTACACCGCCTTCCGCTCGTTCGCGGTTTTGAGCGATATCTCCTGGCACCTTATCGACTTAGAGCCTACCCAGCGCTTTATGCCTCGCCTCTCGGTGCTATTTGGCGATGAAGATTTTGATGCCATCGTTGATCACCTGAGCGAGCATCTGCCACGGGTTGATCGCGACCCTGATCTGGTGGAGCGCCTCACTCGCTATCTGCGCTTCTAGATTATCGAATAAACCAAGAAAAGGCCCGGTCGGAACTTTCCGACCGGGCTTGGGTTTTGGAGCTGGGCAACTCATCTTGCCCATTTGGGTGGTTGTTTCGCTACCTGCTGCGACCGAATCCAGGCTTCCACATCTTCCCGCAAAACAGCGTATGATCTGGCGCCATCGTTGAGCACCGCACCATGAAAGCTACGCAGGTCAAAAGCACTGCCAAGGGCGGCTTCAGCCTCGGCGCGCAAAGCCTTAAACCATCGACGGCCAATGGAGTAGGCGCTTGCCTGTCCTGGCCAAGCTATGGCGCGTAGGATTTCCGAATGGTCGTCAGCGAACATCTCACGCTGCCTGACCTGCGCTGTGGCTAGATCCCAGCGCTCGCCATTGACGCCAAGATCGAGCCGGCTCATTCGCAATACGTGCGCATATGTTCGGAGCCGCCGCCCTACCTGCCATGGCGTCTCCTCAATCTGTAAATCGTGGGCCAAGCTCTCGGCGTACATGGCATAGCCTTCAACGAACGTCAGCGCCGGCGTGCAGCTGCGGAGAAGGCTTGGCAATGTACGCGCGCCGAGTTCTTGCTGCCACGCAAGTTGCTGGTGGTGCCCGGCCCGTCCTTCGTGCAGCGATAAGCGCAGTACGGCGAGCCCAGGATAACAACCGTTCAGAGGGAGGTTGAACCTGCCCGGGTGCCTGCCGTTATGGCTTGGCATGCTGTAGGATGGGGCGTTGGCGGCCGCACCAGGACTTGTGTCGATGTTGATCTCGAAGGCTGCCTTTGGCACTTGATTAAAAATTCGGTGCAGGTTCGCTTGTATCGCTACGTCTTGATCCTTAAACTTTGCTTCTATCCAGCGAGGCGTCTGAAGCTCCCAGTCTGGATTGTCTAGCCTTTTCAGAAAATCGCATAGCTTGGCATTCCGCATATTCGTTTGGGCCTTTACGGCTTCCAGAGCGGCGATGGTTTTGCGCCACTCTTCTTCGATTATCGCGATCACACTTTGCACGGTGGCATCGTTGTCGTAAGCGTAATAGCGCACCAAGTTGAGGTACTGCTGGTCACCATTCGGCAATGCCCACATACCAACACGTGCATTGCCACGGCACCGGGACAAGTACGTGTGCTTCACAAAACTGTACAGTTTTTCGTACGCCGGCAGGAGTACTTCCGTTACGGTTGCCTCATGTTTATTGTAATCGTCGAACGTCAATCTCCCCTTCAGGCCGTACATTCTCCCATCCGCAAGCTTGCAGAGCGGCTTTACGAACTGATGAACATCGCCGCTAATGAGGCCACCCAGTTGTTCGAGTGCCACTTCCATTACTATCCGAACTTGGGTATCGCCGTGTACGATACCCTCGTGCATATTCTCGATGGCTTTATCTACCCATTCCGGGAACGACCTATACCGCGTCTGTGCCAGGTCAAAGTCTGCGGCACTCTCAAGCTCGTACTTGCCTTCACCACTTTCATCCAGGCCCATTCGAAGCGGGAAGCTGGCGTATGTGTGATCTAATGGGCGGCGCCAGGCGGTATTTTCCAGAAGGCCCTGTCGCACAGTCAGCTCCATTGTGAGGCGATCAGCGATCTGGCGGTCTCGACTTGAGCATTCTTTCTTGGTAAAAGGCCTCAGCCGTTGCAGTGCGTTGACGTACGTGGCAGCCGTACTCTGCCGAAGCTCTGGATTAATTGAGTGCGGATCAATCACACTTGAGGTATGCTCAGGCAATCTGTTGCCGAGCCCGTTCATTTCAAAGTCCCCAAGTGGATTGTAGCAAGCCACCTGTATGTCGATATCCCGAGTTACCTCTTGAAGCTCAGGGCTCATGAATAGCTCAGGGTCTACCTCATGCTCCCAGTCCGGGTTTGACATTCGCAAATTATACTAAATGTGTGGTCATACCCAAAAAGAAAGAGCCTGGTCGGAATGTTGTTCCGACCAGGCTTGGGTTTGAGGCTGGAGCCGGAGACCGCTGACGCAGTCTCGCTTACTCGGCCGCTGCGCGGCTAAGCTGGCTCCAGCGGCTAAGGGGTTGGATTCGAACCAACGAGGCATACTCGAACTGCCTGAATCCTCGGGTTCTTCGTCACCATTCGCTAGCTTTCACTACCGGCTTTCGCCGCCATCACCCACAAACACCAGGTACGATCTGGCGCCTATATGGGAGAACGATGTGCTCCTGGATCAGCCCGGCGCCTTACCACTTGGCTACCCTTAGCACACTTGGCAAGCTGCATCTGCCACCGTACGGCCGCTCTCATTTGAGCTACAAGTGCTCGCCTAAAATATCAGAACAATCATGCGGGGGCAAGCATAACAAAAAACCGGCCCGAAAGCCGATTTATTACAAATAATTTCTGGTGCGCTTGGCAGGACTCGAACCTGCGACCCTCAGCACCGCAAGCTGATGCTCTAATCCACTGAGCTACAAGCGCATGACCTTACGAGACTACCATAAACTAGGTCGTTTGGGAAGTCCCCAGGAGCTCATTAGCCTTATCGACGATAACCTGGGGTTCATTATCGGACTTCACGAGCACGGCCGCCGCACCCTTTTGCAACACCTTTTGGGCATCTTCCGGAGTCGACAGATTGGTGAGTACCACCACCGGTGTACTTTTCAAATTAGGATCGGCCTTGATGGCATCAAGCACTTGAAAACCATCCATTTGTGGCATCATAAGATCGGTAAAGATAATATCTGGCTGGAAACTACGGGCCTTCTCTACGCCAGCGGCGCCGTCTTCGGCTGTTTCGGCGGTGTAGCCGGAGACCTCAAACTTACGGCTATAGACCTTGCGGTAGGCTAGGTCGTCTTCGATGATCAGTACTTTCATAATTACCTCCTTGCATTACTTTTGATCTGGATGCAGCATGGCTTCTCGAGCAACTTCTTCCTGCACACGCTGGGCGGCTGGAGTCTGAGCTTGCAACAGGGTGAAGGCAAAAACGCTTCCCTGCCCACTCTGCGAGTGCTTGATCCAGAGCTCGCCACCCATCTTGCGGATCATCTCGCGCGAGATATACAATCCCAGGCCGGTGCCAGGTGGTCGACCCTTCTGACTCGATGACACCTGCTGGAATTTATTGAAGAGTTTAGCCTGGTCCTCTAGTGAGATACCCATACCGGTGTCGGTCACTGTAATTTCAACCTTGCCAGCATCAATTACGGTGCCAATATGAATGCCGCCCTTGTCGGTAAACTTAAGCGCATTACCTACCAAGTTCGTAAGTACCTGCTTTACCTTGTTCGGGTCAGCCAACACGGCGATCTTATCAGGAGTGTGGTAATCCAGCTCCAGGCCCTTCTCTTTGGCCAGTGGTGTCAGTACGGCTGCTACCTCGTGGAGCATATCGCCCAGGTCATTTTCCGCTAAATCAAAGCGCATACGCCCAGCCTCGATTCGGGCTGCATCCAGCATATCATTCACGAGCTCGACTAAGCGTAGGGTAGAATTACGAATATCGTTCAGTGGTTCCACCAGATTATCGTTGACGGGACCATAATCACCGGTCAGGATCATCGACACGAAGGCTCGAATGGCGCCCATGGGCGTGCGCAGCTCATGTGAGGCGATGGACACAAAGTCATCTTTCAGGTGATCAAGCTCCTTTTCATGCGTGATGTCGCGGAATACCACGACGGCGCCTTGCACTTTCCCATTACTGTCGACAATGGGCGCAGCGCTGTCGGCCACGGGAATAGAGCTGCCATCTAGCCGTCGCAGCGCGGTATTGAGTGCCATAGCTGCCTTCTTGCCGGCCAAAGCTTCGTGAATGAAGGAGTCTACGAGGCGACCATCCTTCTCATTGTAGAAATTAAGTACGTCGGTGTAGGGGTGGCCTAGCGCCTCTTTGGCGGAATGATCCGTGAGCTCCTCGGCGGCGTGGTTAAACAGAATGATCCTGCGTTTTGTATCAATGGCAAACACCCCGTCGCCAATGCTACCCAGCATTGCTTCGGCCTTGGCCTTTTCGGTTGAAAGCTTTTCTTCGGCCTCGTGCCGCACTGTGACATCGTTAAATACCGCAATACCACCTACGAGAGCACCACTAGCATTATGCAGTGGACTGCCACTTACATTGATATATCTGGCTTTGCGAAGCCTTTTATTCCTAATATACATCTCTACATCATGGGTATCTTTGCCGCTTAATGCCTGCATTAGCGGCAGCTGTTCATTGGGGAAGGGCGTGACTCCGTCGGTCAAGTACGTGCCGTAATTTTTGGACCACTCGTTCGGGTCCATCTGCATCATGCCTGCCCCCAGCAGCTCCTCGGCGGCTTTATTGAAGAGCACAAATTCGCCCTTCTTATTGGCCACCACTAGGCCCTCCACCATGCTATCGATGATGGCCTTGAGCCGCGCTTCGCTCTCGGACAGGGCATCCTCAATCTTCTTGCGGGCAGTGAGATCGCGGTTGATGATCACCATAGCGCTCACCACCACAATCAGTGACAGGAGCGTCCCGGCCATATCTGCAAGGACGCTATTAAGCCCAATTTGATTGGATCGAACAGTATCATTGGTAATAGTGGCCTCTTCACTGTCATTGAGGGCGGCGATCTTTTGACGGATTTGATCCATATAGCTCTGACCCGCACCGGTGAGCACCACAGACTGGGCAGCCGCAAAACCTTTGGTGCGACGGAGTGTAACGGTCTGGTTTAATTCGGCTAGCTTCTTGTCACCTAGATCATCGATCTCCTGAATAAGCTGGCGGTCCGCCTGAATGGTGGTTAGGCTGAGCAGCTTATGAATTAAGTTGTTTTGCTCCTTCATCGCCTGATTATAGGGATCAAGGTAACTATCCTGACCAGTAAGCAGGTAACCGCGCTGGCCAGTCTCGGCGTTTACGAGGTTTGTCAGCAGCTGGTTGCTGGCCAGCTCGGCTTGGAAGGCTCGAGTTCGCTCGGATCGAGTGGTGTTTAGCCGTAAGATGCTAAGGGCCGATACCGCGCCCACTCCTGCCACAATGACGAGCCCAGTTATGAGCCCCAGGTTTACTTTAGTACCAATGGAAAGTTGTTTTGCCTTAGGCTTTGTTGCCTGCTGTGTGTGCCCCAACACGATGCCGCCGTTAATGCTAATGCTTAGTATAGACCAATCAAGGATGAAAGTACCTAGCCTCGCATACAGAGAGCGGCCTAATTTTGCCTAAACAGCGGTTTTGGCCCTATAAACAAATAAAATCATATAATCGTGATCCCGCTGATTTGACAGGATATACTATCCCAGGCTCAACAAGTGGGTCAAAGTATGTTATTCTAATCAGGTTCAAGCGCATGTTATGAAATTCGCTTTTGTGCGTTTTCATAAAAAATCGCATTTTAGAAAATTTGGAGAGGTCGCATAGTGGACTAGTGCGCCGCACTCGAAATGCGGTGAGGTCGCAAGGCCTCCGTGGGTTCGAATCCCACCCTCTCCGCCAGGACTTATTTTTTAAAGCCCATCAACACTCAGTGTCGATGGGCTTTTGTTGTGAGACGGCAGACCAATGAATTATTTTCTTCTTTTCTTCTTTTCTTTCTTCTTCGGGTCTGTGTCCGTGGGCTCGCCCGGTAGTTTTTCTCCGAGCTTCTTGTACAAGCGTCGTTGTTCGCGAGTGCCGTTAGGGTCTGCTCTGGGCATGACCCGAGAGATATTCCGCCCTTTCCGGCTGGGGTTGGTGTTTGGCGGAACGTCCTCTGGCGGCTTGGCACCGGCCATAGTAACTCTCCCTTGTACTAGGTATTTGGGCCACTTCTATTGTAGAAAGCAACCTGGACGGAGGCAACCATCGACGAGGTTAAGGCCGGCCAGCTTGGAGCTGGGCAAGTAGAGCGGCTTGCTTGGCGGCTGCATCGTTATCACCTAGCGCCTGTAGGGATGTGATGAGACCTTGGCGAGCCGCTTGATTAGCTGGATCTAGAGTGAGAGCCGCGGTGTAGAAGTCACGGGCCTCGCGCCAAAAATCAGCCGTTTGATGGCTGGCCGCTATGGCTGCCAGGACTAAATCGCGTGGTACTGAGTTGGGTTGTTTCATAAGCAAGGTCTGTGAGCTCTTGAGGAGCTCTAGGGCGTATAGCTGTTGTCCGAGGGCTGTAGGAGACGCTTGGGCAGCTAGAATGCGCTGGCGGGCTTCTGGAGCGCTTACAAGAGGCATAAGCGTATTAAACTGATCGAGCTGGTTGGCTAAGAGGTAGGTGTAGGCGGCCAGAGTTTGATCCCCCGGTGCGGCCGAGCGATGCACGAGTGCCTGGGCGGTAGTTACGGCCGCACCAGTCTGTTCAAGTTCCAACTGCGTTTTCAGTTGGAGTCGCAGTACCTCTATCCCCTGCCCCGCCCGCTGGAGAGTGCGGACGGCAGCTTGGCTCTGCCCGGCCGCAATCTGCAGTTGAGCTAAAGCGAGACTGGCCTGTTGGTTGGCTGGATTAAGCCGGTGGGCCAGCTCAAAATCCAGCTGGGCTTCACTTCCCTGCGCTTGTCGGCCGGCGCTCGTGAGTTGATCAGATTCGCTGTGGGCCGCTTGCACTACGAGCGGCCAAATGGCAGTCGCCAGTCCGACATTGAGTATCAAAACCAGACTGGCGACAATCCAGAACCCTAAGTTGCTTGAATCAGAGGTCTTTGAGCTGCTCATCTACCTTTGATAGTAGCATGAGCGTTTCGTCACGACGATCGCGAGTTTCTTGCACCACAGCGGCCGGTGCGCCCTGGATATAGCGTTCGTTGGCGAGCTTCGCCTCGAGGCTCTTGAGATAGACCGACTTCTCGGCCCGCAGAGCTTCTAAGCGGTGCTTGCGAGCTTGAATGAGAGATTCATCGGCCTCAAGCCAGGCCTCCTGGCCGAGAAAGAGACCACTTCCCTGCTCTATCAACCGGATTTCTCCAGCACGGGCCAGCCGCTGGATGAGCTCGGCTGAAGCAAATAGCTCCTTGCTGGTAGTGAGGATGGTCGGCTTGGAAAGCTGCTCCTCGGCGGCGATTGTGCGAGCAGCCAAGACTACCTGGCGGATCCGCTCAAACGCTGCTCCGTCTGTTCGGCTCTTGTTCGCATTCGGCCAGGCGGTCGTAATAAGCTGGTCGGCTTGCCAGGGCAGTTCGCCCCAGATGGCTTCAGATACGAACGGAGCGATCGGGTGGATGAGCTTGAGGATGGTTTCGAGGCCATAAATGAGGAGGTCATGGTTAGGCGATACCTTGCTTGCTTCGATGTACCAGTCAGCAAAGTCGTCCCAGAGGAGGGAATAGAGGAGTTGGCCGGCTTCGCTAAAGCGATAATCTTCAAGGGCCTTGGTGATGTCGCAGATGGCGGTATCTAGCTTGGCCATGAGCCAACGGTCGGCGGGGGAGTGGAGCTTGGGCGCAGCGGGGGAGTAGCCTTCGGGCAATTGTCCCAGGATGAACCGCGCCACGTTCCAGAGCTTGTTACAGAAGTTGCGGTAGCCTTCGATCTTGCGTTCGCTAATACGGCCGTCATTGCCGGGCGTGATGCCGATGGTGAGGGCCAGGCGCAGAGCGTCGGTGCCGTACGTGGCAGTAACATCAAGAGGATTGATAACGTTACCCTTGGATTTGCTCATCTTTTTGCCGTGTTCATCGGTGACCAGGCCGTGCAAGTAGACGGTACGAAAGGGAACCTCGCCGGTGCGGAAGAGCCCAAACATCATCATACGAGTGACCCAGAGGAAGAGGATGTCGCGCCCGGTCTCCATGACGGAAGTGGGGTAGAAGCCCTTGTCGAAGTCGCCGGTAGCCATAAGGGTGGCGTACGGCCACTGCCCCGAGCTGAACCAGGTGTCAAAATTGTCGGTTTCGGCTTCGTAGTGGCCCTCGCCGAACTCCTTGGTAGCATCGGTCTCATTCCAGGCCACAATATAGGGCTTGCGTGACTTTGGGCTGCCCAGGTTGTAGTACACCGGAATGCGGATACCCCACCAGTTTTGGCGGCTAATGTTCCAGTCGTGGAGATTTTCGAGCCAGTCGAGGGCGACCTTGGTGAAGCGCTCGGGAACGAACTTGATATCACCATTTTTTATGGCCGCGATGGCAGGTTTTTTGAGCTCATCGACGCGCAGCCACCATTGCTCAATAGTGAGCGGCTCAATGAGCGTGCCGCAGCGGTCGTGGTAGCCTACGCTGTGGCTGTAGCTCATGTCGATGTGGTCCATGAGGCCGCGCTCTTCCAGATCGTGGGCGACTTGTTGGCGGGCCTCGGCTACTGGCATACCAGCATATTTGCCCGCCAGCTCAGTAAGACGGCCATCGGTGCCGATGACTTGCTTGACTTCGAGGTGGTGACGCAGACCCATTTCCCAGTCGTTGGGATCGTGGGCGGGGGTAACTTTGACGACGCCGGTGCCAAATTCAGGGTCAACGAAGTCATCACCGATGACGGTGAGCTTGACGGGGCCGTTGAGATCTTCGGCCTCGATGGTCTGGCCGATGTAGTGCTTATAGCGCTCATCCTTAGGATTGACGGCGATAGCGGTGTCGCCGAACTTGGTCTCGGGTCGCACGGTGGCGAGCACGAATGGGCCATACTTGATGTAATACAGCGGATCGAGCTGCTCGCGGTATTTCACTTCGATGTCGGCGAAGGCACTACGGCAGAAGGGGCACCAGTTCACGATGCGGTTGCCGCGATAGATATAGCCCTTATCATGAAGTTGCTGGAACGTCTCGTAGACGGTTTCGACTACGCTCTCATCGAGCGTGTAGGTGAGACGCGACCAGTCGACACTAAAGCCAAGTTTGCGGACTTGGTCGGTCATGTTGGACATGTTCTTTTTGGTGAAAGCATCGACCTGACGGTAAAATTCGTCGCGGCCGAGATCAAAGCGGCTCTTGCCCTCCTTTTGGAGAAGACGCTCATAGACCACCTGGGTTTCGATGCCGGCGTGGTCGGCGCCGGGTAGCCAGAGCGTTTTGTGACCTTGCATGCGGCGGTAGCGCACCATAATGTCTTCGACGACGTACATGGCATGGCCCAGGTGCAGGTCGCCATTGGCATTGGGCGGGGGCATGATAATGGTGTAGGGATCTTTGGGAGCGTCGGGGTTGGGCTTAAAGGCGCCGGAATCTTCCCATTGCTGGTAAATTTTGGCCTCGTATCTGGCCGGATTGTATGCTTTGTCGAGCTCGAAGTGCTGCTTCAAGTAAATGTCTCCTCTGAACGTTGTCGTTATGTGGCGAGGATCCGCCGAGTTGTATGGTAAGACTATTATACCAGCTCTGAGCTTACTTATACAAAAAAAGGCCCGTGCCGCGGGAATGGCGGCACGGGCAATTGGGAAGAAGTGAACTCAGCGTCGCTGGGGGATGGTCCAGCCGCTCACGCAGAACGCGAGACCGATGCTGATCAGGACGGCGCTGGCGAGGAGCACCGGCGTGAAGCCGTACTCCAGGCAGTTGCCAACGGCCGTGATCGCTCCGAGGAAGATGAGCGCGATCCCCTTGCGGAGACGGTTGCCCGCTTCCTTGGTCGGCCGGAAGATCTCCGACAGGATCAGGATGAGAGCGGCGATCAGGCAGGCGAGGGTCAGGGCGATCATGAGTGGCTCCTTCAGCCGTAGGTGCTATGAACTAATATTATTTTAGCATAATTAATGAGATAAATCAAATAAAAAGAAAAACCCTGGGAGCCAAATGGCTCCCAGGGTCTGTTTAGGCCGGGTGATCGAACTGAGGCTGAACGCCCCGGAGGCGCTGGCCCAAGGCCATTTCGAGGGCCTCAAGTACGAGGATCACGCCGTCGACGCGGTTGGCCCAGAAGCCCACGAACCAGGTTTCACCGAGCCGCATCAAGCTGCAGCGTTCGATGATGAGCGTTGGCTCCCTGGAGGCGGTCAGCCGGGCCAGATGGATCAAGAATAGCGCGATGATGCGATCTTCGTTTGGCCCGTCCGGTCGCTCCGGAGCTGCAGCCATCAGAGTGAGGTGTCTCACGGCACTCATGGCATCTCCCGGATGTGCTCGGTGTGGTGGATTTCGCAAATCTCGTCACCTAGCACAGTTTGCAGTGCCTGGAGCGGTAACGCATGGATCGCATTGACGAGATGCAATTGCGAGGCAGGTAGACTAACCAGGATAACCCAGCTGCGTTGCAGCTGAAGTATCGAGTAGCAAATCATGGGCGAAGGAGTGACTCGGTCGAGAAGCTCCCTAAAGATGCGTTCCAGGCTGCTGGTGCTCACTCGCCGGGCAGCCGTACCGGTTTCTGGGCGATTGATCGCCACATCGATGTGGTACATAACGCCTCCTTCGAAGGGGTACGACGGCCTCACATGAGTGAGGAGTATGCGCTAATAAAAGCACTAATAACGTAAAAAGTCAAGAATGGGCGCTAAATAGCAAGGCTAGGATCGGCCTTGAGAGTGAGTGGATCGATGGCGCGGCCAGCTGCAGCTAGCTCATAGCCCATGGCGCCAATCATGGCACCATTGTCGGTGCAGTATTCCATGGGGGCGTAGTGCATGGGTACTGGGAGACGGCGGCTGACCTCCTGGCGCAGACGAGCATTGGCCGCTACGCCGCCAGCAATGACGACTGACTTTGGCTGGTAACGCTGATAAGCCTGGTGGAGCCGGCCGGCCAGGATCTCGCAGACCGTACGCTGAAAGCTGGCGGCCATATCGTTGACATGTTGAGGTGTGAGACGGGCAGGCAACTCGGCGCTCGGAGTACGAAAATCACCGCCCACTTCCGCTTGCAGGGTGCGCAAAACAGCTGTTTTGAGCCCGCTAAAGCTAAAATCAAGTGAATCACTGCCGAGCTGGGGTTTGGGCAGTTGGTAGGCCTGCTCATTGCCATGCAGGGCGGCTTGGCCGACACTCGGTCCGCCAGGATAGGGGAGGCCGAGCATTTTGGCGACTTTGTCGAAGGCCTCGCCGGCGGCGTCATCGCGGGTACGACCCAGCAAGCGGTACTCGAGCGGGCCATCGAACCAGAGCATGTGAGAATGACCTCCTGACACGCTTAGGCTGAGAAGAGGGAACTCTGGCCGCTCAGTAATCAGCATGTTGGCATAGGTGTGTGCCACCACGTGATTGACGGCATAGAGCGGCTTGTGGTGCACCAGGGCCAGACTGCGCGCCGTGAGCGTACCAATGAGTAGACTGCCAATGAGGCCGGGGCCGGCTGTAACAGCAATGCCATCGATATCGTCCCAGGTGGCGCCGGCCCGTGCCAACGCCTCATGGACGACCGGCAGGACCACCTCGATGTGCGAGCGCGCTGCCACCTCGGGTACGACGCCGCCGTACTCTTTGTGAATATCAATTTGGCTGGCGATCACATTGGATAGTGCCCGGCGCCCGTCTTCTACAACGGCAGCAGCAGTTTCATCGCATGAGGTTTCGAGGCCGAGCAATTTCATGGTGTTGATTCTAGCATAAAGCGGCCCCTTGCCTCGCGTGGAGACAAGGGGCGGTTTTTACTCGAAGGGCAGGATGACGTCGAAGGGCGGCGCCATTACCTGGATATGACCGATCACGTCGTCAACCAGCTGCTGAGTCTGCGCTCGAGGCAGATGGTACTGCTTGTAGCCGATGCTGCGCTCCGGCCGGAACGGTACTGGCAGGTACGGCTGATTCGGAGTTGCGTTGAGGATCGACACCAGGGTGTCGAAATCGCAGCAGTAGAGCGTTCCAGCCTGATCCAGGGTAACCAGGTAGGGTTCGGTGCTGCTGTAGCCCAGTACGGCTGGCTCGTGGTCCGCGGTCTCAGTTTCGGGATTGTGCGGCCCCAACGCCACAATAGACAGTTTGTAGGTGACTTGAGGGACACTGGTGGAGCGGTCGGGTTCCATGGCTCCTCCTTCCGGTCGATGAAGATGGCCGCCTGCCATTATGGAGCTAAATGATTGGTTTGGCTAGCGTAAGTCCGTTACAATGCAGCTATGCAACTCGTGGAAATTACCGATCAAGCCGCTTGGGATCAGTTTGTGGATGGTCAGCCGGACGGTCATCCGCTGCAGCTGTGGGGCTGGGGTGAGGCTAAGCGGACTAATAACTGGACGCCGTACCGCCTGGCACTGATGGATGGTGATACCTGGGCGGCGGCGGTGCAGGTACTGCTGTGGCCAATCCCACGGGTTGGTCGATTTATCGCCTATGTTCCACGCGGACCGGTGGTTGACCCTACGCAGCCGGAGGCAACCCGACTTTTTGAGGCGCTGGCGGCGTGGGCTAAGACGCACCGGATATTGTATGTGCGAGTAGAGCCGGCCTGGCTGGAAGCCCGGCTTCCGGCGGGCTGGCGTCGAGCCAAGCATACCGTTCAATTACCCGAGACTTACACGATTGATTTGCGCCAGACCGAGGCCGAGATCCTCGAGCCGATGTCACGCAAGCACCGCCAGTACATTCGCAAAGCTGAACGCGATGGCGTGAGTGTGGTCCGAGAAACGGCGGGGAACTTGGCGCCGATGTATCAGATCTATACGGAAACAGCGCATCGGGCAGGTTTTGGAATTCATACCGAGGATTATTACGCCGAGCTGTTCCGAAGTTTGGGCGATCATGGCCCCTTGTATTATGCCCAATATGAGGGTCGGCCAGTAGCATTTTTGTGGCTAGCTGCTGCCGGCACCACGGCCTATGAGCTCTATGGTGGCGTGACGGCCGAGGGCCAGGAGCTCAAGGCCAATTATTTTCTTAAGTGGCGCGCCATGATGGATATGAAGGCGGCTGGCCGGGTTATCTATGATTTTAATGGCCGGCTCAATGAGGGCGTATCGCGCTTTAAGGACGGCTTTGGGCCGGAAGCAACGGACTACATTGGCACCTGGGACTACCCCATCAATCAGCTGGGCTATCAACTGTGGGAGCGACTGTGGCCCATTGCCAAGCCGATCGGTCGGCGGCTCCTGGCCCGGCGACACAAATAAGAGAGGTCCGCGCTCTAAAGAGAGCGCGGACCAGTTTCGAACTAAGTATGTTCGCCGCAGCGAACGCCGACCTTGGGCAAAGCCCAGGCTAGCTGCGGCCAGCGAGTGAAGCGCGTCCGGCAGCGACAGCACGTGTACACGCGCCACGAGCGGGGCTTTTCGCCCTGAATGGCGCAAGTGTGACAGTCGGGGCAGCGATGGGGCTTAGACTGGTTCCAGCGCTGGACCTTCACAGTTTAGGCCGCCTGATCCCGAAAAAGCTCACTCGTGAAGTATCGCCGCAAGATGATTCCTTGCGTGTCCGGGTTCTGGGGGTCCTCGCGATACGTCACGCAGTGCTCGCCGAATCTGATGATGTGAAGTGGCGTGTTCTGAGGTGCTACATGAGCCGCGTGAGAGGGAAAGAGCACGCCGGTGCGCTGGACAATCCGGCTGACCTTAGGCGGCTTCTGCTCTGTCATAGTTGCTCCTGGCTGAAGGACGGTTCAGGTTTGCATATAGTAGGATTAATTAATAGATTTGTCAATTTAAGGTACAATAAAGCTAAGATGACAAACATGCACCCCGCTACTGATGCTGATCTTGCCCGCTGGAATGAGCTGATTGCTGCCAATCCAGATGGTGGTCAAGCCTTGCAGACGCTGGCTTGGGGCGACTTTAAGGCCCGCTGGGGCTGGCAGCCGCGCCGCTATATTTACGAACTGGCCGATGGACGGCGAGTGGCAGCTCAGTGGCTCGTTCGCTCGGTGCCATTGCAGGGCGAAATTTGGTACTGCCCGAAAGGCCCAGGCGTAACGACCCCAATAGACTTTCGTGAGATTGTGGCACAGACCCGGGCGCTTAACCTCCCAGCGGTACTGCTGCGGTTCGAGTCTGAGGTGCTGGATGATGACATGCCAAGCAAGGAGCTGCTACAGCACGCGGGATTAGTGCGGGCCAACCGCGATCCGGGCTCAAAGTCGACGATCGTTGTTGATTTAGCGCCCAGCGAGGACGAGATTTTGGCGAGCTTTAATCAGTCTGCTCGGCGCAATATCCGTAAAGCCCAGAACGGCGGCGTGACAGTGGCGGCCGTTGAGCCGACTCAACCTCACCTGGACATTATGTTCGAGCTCATGCGCGCCACGGAAGCGCGGGCGCACTACGGTCTGCGCCCTAAAGCTTATTTTCAAGATTATTGGCGGGCGCAGGCCGAGGCTGGCCAGGCACAATTGCTATTTGCGACCCATGAGGGCGAGGTGCTAGCCGGTATCTTTGCTACGTATATTGGCCAGCGCGGCTGGTACAAGGACGGCGGCTCATTCGATAAGAAGCGCGAACTCCAGGCGTCATACCTGATGCAATGGGAGACCATGCGCTGGCTTAAGCATCAGGGCGTCACAAGCTACGATATGGTGGGTGTGCCCAACCGTGATCAGGTGGGGACGGGTGATGCGCGTGATGGGCTCTATAGCTTTAAGTCGAAGTTTAACCCCGAGATCACCGAATTTATTGGCTGTTGGGATTTGGCGCCGAGCTCGCAAAAGTATCGGTTCTGGCGCAAGTTTGGCGAACGGGTAGCTTCGCGTTTGGCCAACCGGGCGCCAGAGAAGTTCTTGTATTAAGGAAAACGCCCCGATCTTCCGCAGAAGATCGGGGCGCAGTGCTAGTGGCCGATGAAACCGGAGAACCTGGCCAAGGTGACTAGCGTAGCAAAGGCAGCGGCTACGACGACAATGCCACCGATGACTGCGGCAAATCTCCAGTCGAACCCCTTGGATTGGCCGGAAGCGCGAACCCGCAGGGTCGTCTCTGATGCCGCGGGTTCGGCCTCGCCCGTCTCGGCCATCGGATCGTAGGCGGCCAGCGCCTGGTCGATCACGGTCTCCTCGATCTCGTGGTAGGGAGGCAATGTCTCGCCCCACCGCGCGATCGGGAAGATGTGCCAGTCCTCGAGGTCGTCCTCGCTGTGGCCGATTACGCCGACACACAGCAGGTCGGTCTCGTCCTCGGCCGGGACCCAGATCTGCAAGAAGTCGAATAGCTCGGTCTGCTCGGCCCAGGCGATGGCCTCGCGGGCCTCGTCCGGCACGCCGGTGGACAGGTATTCAGTCAGCTCGTCGCAGTCTTCGCAGCCACACTTGGCGTAGGGCAGGAAGCCGTCCCACACCTGCGTTTGGCGGGGCGTGAACTGACGGAACAGCTGGTTGGCGTGGTTGACGCGCCACTCCGGCAGCCACCCGGCCGCCTCGGCCAGAGCTCTGCTCTCGGTCACCTCGGAGAGATCGGCCTCGGCCGCATTCGAGATGCCAGCTTCGGGTTGACGGTACAGCTCGACTGCCATGGTCACTCCTCATCACTTGTTGAAGTGCTAAGGAGATATTATAGAATACTTCTATTTTTAGTCAAGAGCAGAATAACTCGGGATGAACCCTCCGGAGCGCTGCTAGGTCGTCTTGTGTGACCAGGCTCAGGCGTAGCCCCAGGCTCTCCAGCTCACTCGGCCAGAACCAATTGATGGCCGAGCACTTGTCCGGCTCCAAGATCGTTGGTTCACCTTCAATAATTCGACCCAGGAAGGTGGGTGAGAGCCAATGCTGTCCCTCATCGGGAATGATGTGGTCGCAAACATAAAAGGGCTGATCGTCTACCTCAATGGTAATGCCGTATTCTTCCTTCATCTCGCGCTTGATTGCCTGAGCCAGGCGTTCGCCTCGCTCTACTCTGCCACCTGGGAACTCCCAGGTACCAGCTTCATTGCTGGCCTTGGGGCCGCGCTTGGCCAGAAACACCCGGCCAAGAGTATCGAGCAGTACAACGCCGACGCCTACACCGATATAATCCACTCCTGCTTTCATGGTGCTCCTCATGCTTGCGCTGATTTGGGCTTGCTCGCTATAGCAGAAAGCCCAGATCCAAGCGACGAAGCTCTCGGATCTGGGCGAAAACTAGCAAAGTTCCCGGGGCGACAGGAAGCTTTCGGTGACGCTACGAGCTCCTTACTCATCAGCAGCGCTCGCTTAGGGCGCTTTCTGGAACGTTCTTGAGTACCTTCCAGGACCCATCCTTTGACCTGTAGGAAATAGTGTAAGTGTGTTTCCTATCGTTGTAACCTTTGACGAGGGCGTCGCGCATACCATCCGTCGCAGTGGTATTGACCCAGAGATCCTTGCCGACATGCCAGACCATGACAATCCTCTCAGCGGCCCGACGAGCCTGTCTCGCCGGGCCGGGCTTAGTGTAACATAGGTCGTACGAGGAACTAAGCAAAAGGATTTATTGTGCTACGAACCATTGTGAAAGCCCTGATTCCGCGCGGATTATTCCGGGCCATTGAGCCCTATGGCCATCTAGCGGAGGCGGTAATGTGGCAGGTGCTGATGGGCTTTCCGGCGCGCGGCCTCAAGGTAATTGGCGTGACCGGTACCGATGGCAAGACCACCACTAGCACGCTCATTTATACGATGCTCAATGATGCAGGCCTTAAAACCGGCCTCATGACCACCATTGGCTATGGTACGCCTGGCCACTGGCATGATAATCAGGTGCACATGACTACCATGCCGACACGGGCTATGTTGCAACGGATTAGGGCTCTGCGCCGGCAGGGGATCGAGTGGCTGGTGTTGGAGACGACCAGTCATGCACTGGCCCAGTATCGGGTATGGGGCATTCCTTATAGCCTGGCCGTGATGACCAACTTGACGGAGGAGCACCTGGATTACCACGGGACGTTTGAGCGTTACCGCGAGGCCAAGGTGCGCTTGTTCAAGTTGGTGGCGGCCAATACGCGCGGCTTACAGACCGGCATTGTGAATGCTGACGATCCGAATGCTTCATACTTTGTGGCGGCCGCGCCGCGCGTATTGCGTTACGGCACGACTATTCAGGCCGATCTGAAACCAGCTCACGTGGTGAGCACCGCCACCGGTAGTACCTATGACGTAACCTATGATGGCCACACTCTTCACATGACCGTAAATGTGCCAGGAGACTTTAATGTGATGAACTCACTGGCTGCCGTGGGCGTGGGCTTGACACTAGGCCTCAAGCCGGCAGCGATTGAGCAAGGAGTAGCGGCGCTCAAAACGGTGGCTGGCCGCATGAATACCATCGAAGAGGGGCAGAACTTTACGGCCATTGTGGACTTTGCTCACACCCCAGAGTCATTTGAGAAGATATTGAGTAGCATGCGCCGGCTGGCTAAGGGGCGGCTAATCGTGTTATTTGGCTCGGCTGGGGAGCGCTACGCCGGCAAGCGTGGCACACAGGGGGCCTCGGCCGGTCGCTGGGCCGATCTGGTAATTGTGACCGAGGAGGACGACCGTGGCGAAGACGGCCGGGCTATCATGAAGCAGATTGCCCAAGGTGCGGAGGCTGAAGGCAAGATTATGGACGAGAATCTATTTTTGATTGGAGATCGTACCCAAGCTATCACCTTCGCCGTGAAGCAGGCCCGGCCCGGCGATACAGTGCTGTTTCTAGGCAAGGGCCATGAAAAGACCATTGAACGCGCCGATGGCGTTCATCACTGGGACGAGACGGAGGTGGTGCGCAAGGCGCTGCGTGAGTTACGCTCGTAGCTTATTCTGGGCCAGATAGTTGGCGTACCAGCTGTAGTCGCCGCCCAGGAATTTAGCCACCAGCTCGGTCCCAAGCTCGGCGGTTTGGCGCTGCACATCCTGGAGAGGATTGTATTCCACCACATCGCAGCCCACCACATGCGCATGCGTACCGATGTAGTGGGCGATGGCGGCGATCTCGCGATAGGTGAGGCCCCCGGGATTGGGCATGCCAGCACCGGGTGCGTATACCCGGTCGATTACATCCAGATCCAGGCTCACCCACACGTGATCGACCTGTGCAGCCAGCTTATCAATCATGGCAAAGAGCGGCGCGAGGTTGCTGGTGAGTAGATCATGCAGTGTAAATGCCGGTAATTTTTCGCGGACGATTAGCTCCAGCTCGGCTTGGTCAAAGTCATTCCCGCCAATATGCAGGAGGTGCTGGCGGGCAATCTTGGTACCGGGCCGGTGGAGCTGAGTCATGGCTGGATCCCCAAAACCTAGCAGCGCTGCCAGATGCATGCCATGAATATTGCCGGTGAGGGTAGTGTCCGGAGTGTTCATATCGCCGTGGGCATCAAAGTAAATGAGGCCGAGGTTACCCTCCACGGCTGCCGCCGCGCCAGACACCAGCCCCAGCGTCACCGAATGATCTCCACCCAGACCGACTACTCGGCGCCCTTGCCGCACTAGCCGCTCAGTAAGGCGGGCAGTCTCACTGGACACTCGCACAATCTCATCCAGGTGCCGTAGCTTAGGATCGCCCACGGCTACCTTGGCGCGATCAGCACAGGCGATATTACCCTCATCGGTCATATCAAAACCAGCGCTCGCCAGCTTGCTCATTATGCCCTGATACCGAAATGCATCTGGCCCCACGTCCACACCCAGGTTCTCGGCGCCCAGATCAAGCGGAATACCGATTAATGACACGGCCTTGGAAGGGGATTGCATCTTCATATGGCGATTATAACTTGTTTTGTGTCTGGACTTTTCTATGGAAGATGTTAATATGTTTCACGATCCATTTCTCCGAACAGCGAGAGGCGGTGAATTGACAATGTGCGAGAGAGAAGAGAAGGCTCACAAGGACCGTCGTAGAGAGGTCACAAGAGCCATCAGACGTGGTTCCCGTGCTGAGATGACGGCTGCTGAACGACGCTACGCCGTCAGGCACCGTCGTAACGTGGTCCATGGCAGAGACATGGACCGGGGCAGCAGCAACCTCTGCTAACGGCCATCACGAGGATATCCTCGAGACTTTTGGCGGAACGGCCGCCAAATGAGAAGAAGGAGTACTTCATGCTGCGCTGTGACCCGAATCCGAATCCTGATACCCGCCAGGAGCGGCTGGACGCTGCCGCCGAGCAGATGGGCAAGCGGTTCGGCGAAAAGGGCCGGTACCGCGGTCGACGCCCGGGCGACAAGAGCTAGAGCTAATGTGCGAGAGCAGACCGGAGCCGAATAACGGCTTCAACCCAGCCGGCACCAAGGTGCGCGCTACTACTACGCGTGATCGCAACATCGCTCAGGCGACAAGGCATCTGCCGAAGCGCAAGCAGATCGAGAAGTAGCTCTCTTGCGTTGATGTAGTAAGGCCCGTTCCTCCGATTGGAGGAACGGGCCGTTTTTTTGTTAGCAGCCGTTTTCCTTTTGCTCTGGCTTGCGCCGGCGCGTTTTAGGTTGACGTGCGGGCCTCAAATCGCCGCAATCGATCACTTTGGTGCTATCTACAATCTGAACGATGCAGGCCTCGGTAAGTGCACAATCTGCTCTGGTAACCGGATCTTTGCATTCACCGCAGTGCTTGAAGCGCAATGTAGGTTGCCTCTCTGATGGTGTGTACGCCTAGCTCTGTGGCTTGAGCTCTCGCGGTGGCTCTGGGCTTTTTGTAGCACGTGGTGTACTGCCAAACACCAGACTATTTTCCTGTGCGGACTTGATCGTGCATATCCTTTGTGTCCGGCAGATACTTTGCCTTGGGCACCGATCGCATAGCTTCATAGCCCTCCTTCCCAAACCTGCTTGTTACTTGTACGCATTTCTCCGGCATAGGTCAACTTTGCTACACTACGGGTATGAACTTTCCAACCTCACTCTTCAAGGCTTATGACATTCGCGGGCTCGTTGGTACTGAATTAACGCCAGCATTGGCCGAGGGAGTGGGTCGAGCACTGGCCGACTTTCTGCCTGATGAGGGTCCGATATGCGTGGGTTACGATATGCGGCCAGACTCGCGCGAGCTGGCGGCCGCCATCCGTACCGGCTTGATGCATCAGGGGCGCGAAGTGTATGACATTGGCGAGGTGGCTAGCGATATGATTTACTTTGCCGTCGGCCACCTGCAGGCTGCTGGCGGGGCCATGGTAACGGCCAGCCACAATCCCGGCGCCTACAACGGCATTAAGCTGTGCGGCCGTGAGGCCCGGCCGATCGGCATCGAGACTGGGTTGGCCGACCTGCGTGATGCCGTGGCGGCCGATCGCTACAAGGCTGCTGACGCGCCTGGTCGCCATGAACGTCGTAGCATTATGGAGGCTTGGGTTAAGCATGCGCTCAGTTTTGTGGATGCGGGCGGCCTCAAGCCCTACCACATTGCTGTGGATGCTGGGAATGGTATGGGCGGCCTCGTTATGCCGCACCTGGCCGGCAAGTGGCCGCTCACCGTCGAACCGATGTACTTTGAGCTTGATGGTACCTTCCCAAACCATCCGGCCAATCCACTGGTGGCGGAGAACGATCGCGACCTGATCGCCAAGATTAAGGCGGAGCGGCTGGACTTTGGCCTGGCCTTTGACGGCGATGGCGACCGGGCGGTCATGGTGGACGAGCTGGGCCGCATCGTTCCGGGCCACATTATGACGGCTATGCTGGCCAAGCATTTCTTAAAGCGTAATCCCGGTGCCAATATCATCTATGATGCCCGCAACAGCCACCTGGTACGCGACGTAGTAGAAGAGAACGGCGGGCATGCTATCCGGAGCCGGGTGGGCCATTCGTTTATCAAGGCCGATATGCGCCGGTATGATGCGCCTTTTGGCGGGGAATTCTCGGGCCATTATTACTTCCGCGATAACTTCTACGCTGATTCGGGCCTCATTGGCGCCCTAGTGGGTATTCAGGTATTGAGTGATAGTGGCCAAAAGCTTTCTGAACTGGTTGATGAGTATGCAGCTCGGTATGCCCGCTCGCCGGAAATTAACTTCTCGGTGACCGATAAGGATGCCAAAATAGCTGAGCTGGCCAAGCTGTATGCTGATGGCGCTATTGATCATCTGGACGGACTGACGGTGACCTACCCGGATTGGTGGTTCAACGTCCGGCCGTCCAACACTGAGCCGTTGTTGCGTCTGAATGTAGAGGCTACCACATCGCAGGTGCTAGCGGAGCAGGAGGCCAAGCTTAAGGCCGTGCTGGGAACTGCATAATCAGGGCATAGCCGAGAGCGCGGGCAGCG
Organism: Candidatus Saccharimonadota bacterium; assembly: GCA_029288275.1. Lineage (GTDB taxonomy): Bacteria > Patescibacteriota > Saccharimonadia > UBA4664 > UBA4664 > JARIHM01. The sequence continues at coordinate 21,601 of JARIHM010000085.1, forward strand.
GCTTCGAACTGATCAAGCTGATGGGGCGGTTGATAGGATAAACCCCTCTGGGGAATCCCAGAGGGGCCATGATGCTTCCTACTTCCTTTGCTCCCAGTGAGCCTCTGGGACGCAATGCCGGCAGCTCGGCTACTTGAGCTTAGCCACGTGTTCTTTTCTTTCCCGCTCCTTTGATCAGGCTTTTAAGACAGCCTAATCGACTGCACTGCTTCCGGATTGTTGCTGCGCAATCGCTGCAGGGGCTGGCCGAACTGGTTGGTCCGGTTGATTTGGCCACGGCCGGCCTCCAATCTTATGCTAAACTTCTTTGCTCTGGCCGGTCCGCATCTGCTCCAGGCTCTCGCGCAGACCGGGATCGTTGAGGATGCGCGCTGTCTGAATGGCTTCCAGGGTTCGTTTACCGATTGCCGCCGCAGCGTGGAAATCCCCTGCAAAGGTGGGATCGTCCTTGATCTTGGTGCGTAGTTCCGCGGCAAGGGCTGGATCATCGTTCAGCTGCTTGATACGCTCGGCGGTACGATCAGGGTCCCTCAAGTCGTTGACGAATGCGGTCCAGTCACGCTCGGTCATTACTACCTCCTGCACAGAGTCGGTTAGCCTATTATTACACTATCTTTTGGCACTTTTAAATAGATCTTGGCACTCACCGCTGTTGAGTGCTAAAGTATGAGCTGGAATAAGCAAGAGGAGACCCTATGCAGTTACACCCATTAGCTGATCGCATTGTGGCCCGCCAAATGGAGGCCGAGAGCAAAACCGCTGCCGGCATTTTGTTGCCGGATAGCGCCAAGGAGAAGCCGCTCATGGCCGAGGTCGTGGCGGTTGGCAAGGACGTCAAAGAGGTGAAGGTTGGCGACCGCGTGCTCTATAAGCAGTTTAAGGCCGACGAGATTAAGGCGGGTACCGAAGAGTTCCTGCTTTTGAAAGAAGAAGACGTAATGGCAGTAGTAAAGGAATAATTGCGCATGGCAAAGAAGATTTTTTACGATGACGATGCCCGCGCCCGCGTACTGGCTGGCGCCGAGGAGCTGTATAAAGCCGTTCGTGTAACCATGGGTCCCAAGGGCCGTAATGTGGTTATTAGCAAGAGCTACGGCGGCCCAAGCGTAACGCACGACGGCGTGACCGTGGCCAAAGCGGTGGAAATTGAGAATCGCAATGACGAGACGCTGGGCCGCAGCGTGGGTGCTGAACTCATTAAGCAGGCTGCCAGCAAGACAGCCGACAACGTAGGTGATGGTACCACTACCAGCACCGTGCTGACTTACCACATTTTGAATGAGGCTAACAAGCTGATCGCGGCCGGCCACAATCCGATGGACCTGAAGAAGGGCCTGGACCAGGCCGCCGAGGCAGTGCTCGGTAACGTGGCGGGCATGACCGAGCAGATTGCTGGCAACAAGGCTAAGACCGCCGAGGTAGCTACTGTGTCGGCTGGTGATGCCGAGATTGGTGCGCTGATTGCCGACGTGATCGAGGCCGTAGGTAATGACGGTACGGTGACGGTCGAGCAATCGCAGACGCTAGGCCTGGAGAAGGAGATCGTAGAAGGTTTCAAGATCGACCGGGGTTACGTCAGCGCCTATATGGCAACCGACATGGCGCGTATGGAGGCAGTCTACGAAAAGCCGCTCATTTTGGTGACCGATAAGAAGATCTCCAGCATCCAGGAGATCCTGCCGTTGCTCGAAAAGATGGCCCAGACCGGTAAGAAAGAGCTGGTGATTGTGGCCGAGGATGTGGATGGCGAGGCGCTAGCTACGCTCATTCTGAACCGGCTTAAGGGCGTGTTTAACACGCTGGCTATCAAGGCGCCGGCCTTTGGTGACCGTCGTAAGGCTGTGTTGGAAGACATTGCTACCCTTACCGGCGCAGTAGTGATTAGCGAGGAGCAGGGCTATACCTTCGAGAACGCCACGCTCGATATGCTCGGTTCGGCGCGCAAGGTGATCGCTACCAAGGACGATACCACCATCATTGAAGGTACGGGCGATGCCAAAGCCGTGACTGCACGCATGGAGCAGATCCGTGGCCAAGTAGAGCACGCTTCGAGTGAGTACGACAAAGAGAATCTAGAGAAGCGCCTCAGCGCCCTGGCTGGCAAAGTGGCGGTCATTAAGGTAGGCGGCGCCACCGAGGTCCAGATTAACGAGACCAAAGATCGCGTCGATGACGCCGTGGCAGCCACCAAAGCAGCCGTGGCCGAAGGCATCGTGCCTGGCGGCGGTGTAACGCTGGTGGACCTGAGCAAGAAGCTTGAAGTTGAAGCTACCAAGGTGAGCTCCAGCGTGGAAGCCGGCCATCTGATTCTGAAGCAGGCGCTGATACAGCCGTTCCGCGAGCTCATGCGTAACGCCGGCCTTAACCCAGACGCGCAGCTGCCGCAGGTGATGAATCAGAACAAGCCGGGTATGGGCTTTGACGTCAACGACGGCAGCAAGCTGGTAGACCTGAAAGCAGCCGGAATTGTTGATCCCGCCAAGGTAACCCGTGAGGCCATCCAGAACGCCGTCAGTATTGCCGGTACGGCCATGACCATGGGTAGCCTGATCGTGGATCTGCCCGAGGAGAAGGGTGCTCCGGCTGGTGGTGGTATGCCCGGTGGTATGGGCATGGGCGGCATGGACTACTAGTCTACGCACCAAAAGAGATGTTCTAGAAAAGCGGCCTACGGGCCGTTTTTCTATTTGGGGCGGGGTTTAAGTTTTGATGAAAATACGCAATTATAAATGAGGCTCAAAGCCAATTCCTGGACATACCAAGAAGAGGTAGGCATGGCTTACTCGTATGAGCAAGTGAAGAAGGCAGCGGAAGACAAGGGTCTTTTACCCGGCTGCAAAGCCAGGTTTATCGGTGCAATGCTGGGACGCCACCCCGACCAGCCAAACCTCATAATTTCTGACGCGAAAGAGCATGTAAAAAAGTGCCCTCAGTGCCGGGCGGCTAAGCGGGTGCTTTCTCCCTGCTAGTGACCTCGATGCCTAGGCATAGCGGACCGGCCAGAATCAGATCAAGCGGTTTGCCAAGGACAGGTGAATGTGAGGCGCGCAGCTTTATGAGCTGCGCGCCTTCTTCTTTTCTGTTAAGCTAAAAACAGCTATGCTTACCGAAGAACGCCTTATTCGGGCTGATTTTGCCCGGCGCGCCAATGAGATTATCCGTTCGATTGATGAGGGTCGAGCTCAGTTTGGTCTGAGCGAGGCCTTAACGCAGACGTGGGAACAGTTTGTACTAGCCGAGCCGGATGTAGAGCTACGACGGTTTAGTGAGGTGATTGCTGATGCCCGGCGCCAAGCTACTACCCAGCGGCAGCTGGATGACGACCGGGAGCAGCTGCATCATGGTCATTTAAATCATGAGCAGTTAGTTGAGCGGGGCCATCATTACGAATTGTTGCGCTATCAAGCCTGTGTGTACAATCATCTGCTGCGGGGTACGATTGAGCTACATGCCGAACAGTTTAGCCGGGCGCAATTATTGGCTTGGCTGACGAGCGCGAGCCAGGGCGTGCATGCCTGGGCGCTCGGCGAGATTACTGGTGCTACGTCGGAGATTGCTCTGCACGCGGCGCTTACGGGCATGCCGGAGCTGGAGGGTTTGCGCTACGGCACGGTCGAAGAGGACCTGCAGGGGTATGATTTTGTGGCCTACTGGCAGGGAGCACTTGTCACCATCGATGCCAAGACCGGCTTGTATCATCCGCTGACGGAGCGCAAGCATGGCCATCGTCACTTGGAGATCTCTGTGCCGCGGGAGTCTATTGCAGAATTTCATTTAACGCGCCGGGGCCTGGACATCCTGCGCCATGAGGTCCGGCAGGCGCTTCATGCTGCGCCGGGAACTGGCGTGCATGCATCGCATAGTCATTATCGTTTTCACCCTGGACGCACTGTTAAGTATTGACAATTTAATATAGTTATGCTATTATGATTAACACTCAGACCAAGCACATGGCTTAGGTCTCGAGATGCACCGATCAGATTCTGGCTCTGGCCCAACGCACGCCTGAGGAGGCTGCATCATGAGCACCAACGTCTCGACCACCCCCGTCAACCCGACCACCCCCGTTCCGACGGCGCCGGCGTCGAGGTCGGTGCCGCAGCCGCCGAAGCCGGCGAAGACCTCCGCGCCGAGCGTGCCCTTCGCGGTCCGCCCGGCCATCCCGGTCAACCAGGCCGCGATGCGCGTCTACATCGCCGTCGTGCGCAACCTCACCGACGAGGTCGTGGACGGGCTGGCCCGGAACTACGTGTCCCGCCGGCTCAACCACGGCTCGGAGGCCCTGTCCGAGCAGGAGTTCAACCTGCTCCGCAGCCAGGCCATCCAGGACCGGCGCAAGGGCCTGGTGCTGTTCCTCTACTGGAGGAACACCTACGCCAACGACCGCGAGCGCGCGGCGCTGGCCCTGGCCGCCAAGCAGCGCCTGGAGGTGCCGAAGCAGAAGGACGAGGTCATTCGCCACGGCAGCCGCCTGGTGGGCAACTCGGCGTCCTCGCCGAAGCCCGCGGTGCGGCCGACCGAGGCCGGCCGGCCCAAGGCCAAGACCGTGAACAACGGCTGGACCAACCCCAAGGGTGGGGAGGTCACCAGCGGTTTCGTGACCTTGGCCGAGGTGTTGCCCAAGCGGGCCCCCAAGACCTCGGCCAAGACCGAGAACAACGGTGGCAACAGCCGCGGCAACAACCGTCGCAACCGCGGCGGCAACACCCAGGCCGCCTGATCGGCCCGTGGGGGCGGAAAACTTTTCCGCCCCCACAACCCACAATCTTAGCGATTGTGGGTTTTTCGTTTGTTTTTACAATTGACAGACCATAACTATTGCATTAATTTTGGCATAAGTACTAAATGTACCGGTACCTCATAGTTACAGCGCAAAGTTCGTGGAAAGAAAAGGGCAAGCCAGACTGGGCGTCGACTCTATTCCTAGCGTAATGCCAGGGACGAGTGCGCTCATTTTTTGTCTCTTCGGGGTCAAGGAGGCAGATCATGTCGACCATTCAGGCACCAAGTGCTCTGCTGGAGCTACACCACAAGTATCGCGAGAACGCTACCTCGGCCGAGGTAGCTGCTGGCACACTTCCCGACGCTAGCTACTGCCTGATCTACGAAGTGGCGGCCGACCTGCGATGGCTGCAGGCGCACACTCACGGTGCCGTCAACACGGACGACTTCCGGTTGCGGTGCGAGGCGGCCCACGCCGAGAGCGGTAGCCCGCTGCTCAAGCGGAGCGTGGTGGCGCATGAACTGGCCGAGCTGGCCATGGACTACTGCGAAGAGCGTTACATCTTGGCTGCTTCGGCTTAGGTGTTCGGACGATGCCGGCAGGTTCTCTGCCGGCCTTTTCCTCGAGGAAAAGGCGGGTGCATCATGTCGATGGGCTTTTACGATGAGCTGCGCAAGCTCATCCGCTGGGTGGAGCAGCAGGAGGTGGTCACGAATCGGGCGTTGCTCCAGCAGCTTGAGGAGATGAAGCGCACGCTCAAGGTGACTAACTTCGACACGGAGCTGGCGCACGAATACCTGGACGTGCTGGTGCGCGAGATCGACGTTCCGGAGCTGCGACCGGTGGTGGTGTCTGAACTTCTGGAGCTCCTCCGGATTGTCCTCAATGAGCAAGCGCGGCTATTTGCTCAAACCGGGCCAGTCTCGGAGCGACTATCGCCGCCAGCTTGCTTGGTGGTATTGTTGCAGAAATATCGCCATCCGGCCAACCTGATTGAGCGGCGTCGTGACCTATTGCCAACGCCCAATCACTGCTTGCTCGAGAACGTGATCGATGAGCTAGAACGGGTTGAGCAGCGGGGCGGAATCGATACCCGGTTACTGCGCCATGAGTACGCGGAGCTATTCGATTCAGTCGAATACCTCGAACGCGCAGTTGTCTGTGACGCGCTGATGGACCTCATTGCCGCGTGGATGGAGGAGCAGCAGTATGGCCTGGGCGATACCTCTGCTGCCTAAGATAAGACCCCCGGTCGTTTCGGGGGTCTTCTCATGTCATAATGGAGAAGAAGGAGAGCGCTTATGCTGGATCAAGCTGATTACATTGCCCGTTATGATAAACATGATGCTCTGGGAGTGATTGCGGGACAGCCGCAGCAGCTGATGCAAGCCTATGAGTTCTCGCTCGATGGCCTGGGCGAGCTGAGTGAGGTGCGGCAGATCGTGCTGGCGGGCATGGGGGGCTCGGCGCTGGCCGGCGAGTTTGTAAAGAGCTGGCTAGCCGACCGGTTGCCGGTGCCGCTGGTGATCGTGCGCGACTACACGCTGCCGGCCTTTGTGGGGCCGCAAACGTTGGTTGTCGCTTCGAGCTACTCCGGCAATACCGAAGAGACGCTGTCGGCGCTGGCTGAGGCGGAGGGGCTGGGCGCGCGCATCGTGGTAATGAGCTCGGGCGGCAAATTGCTCGACGCTGCGCGCGCCAAGGGCCACGCCCATGTGGCCACCGTGCCGAGCGGCCACATGCATCTCGACTTGCCTGGTGGCTTGCAGCCGCGCCTGGCCGTGCTGTACGGCGTGAAGGCCCTGGCTACGCTGCTGGAGCAGGCTGGCCTGGTGGGGGGCCTGCGCGATGAGCTCATGGGCGCGGCCGACTGGGTTGCCCAGGAGCTGTCCGCCTGGCAGGCCAACGTACCCACCGAGCGCAATCAGGCCAAGCAGATTGCCACGCAGCTGGTGGGTCATCCGGCCGTGGTGTACGGCGGCCCTACCCTGGCACTGGCGGCCATGAAGTGGAAGATCGACGCCAACGAGAATGCCAAGAATTTGGCTTTTTATAACTATTTTCCGGAATTTAATCACAATGAATTCTTGGGCTGGGATCATCCCGCGCAGAGCGGTCTAGCTGTCATTGAGCTGCGCTCCGAGCTTGATCATCCGCAAATTCAAAAGCGGTTTGACATCACTAATAAGCTTCGGGCCAGCCATTTTGTGCCTATTCAAGTTCAGGCTAAGGGTGCTACCCGCTTACACCAGATGCTTTGGACGATTATTCTGGGTGACTTCACTATGGCCTATCTGGCTTTCTTGAACGGCATTGATCCTACGCCGGTAGATTTAATTGAAGAGCTGAAGCGGGAGCTGTAAGCAAAAAAGAACCGTCAGGGACGGAATCTCAGCTAAAATGCCGAGATTCCGCCGCACTGACGGTATCTGATCAGGTGATCGGTTAGGAGGTGATGGTGCCGCCGCCGTTCAGGTGGAAGGCTCGCTCTTCGGCTACTTGCTTAGCCGTAAGCAGGCGATTCTCCCAGTCTGGGTCGTTATCCGGAAAACAATCAACTTTGTGCTCCTCGAGCACTTCGTTGCTCCCGGGTGCCACCAGACTCACGGTGACCAAGGTCTGGCCATTGCGCGAGCTGTGACGGAATTGCCAGCTGGCCTTCCGCCGTTGCTGCTCGCGCTCTCGCCGCGGCCACTTCACCAGGGTGTAGTAGAAGCCCCAGATGACCAGGGCGCCGAAGCCACCGGCCCCAAGGACGACCAGATCTTTCACTACTTGGCCCCGGTCAACGGCACCGCAGTGTTGGCGCCAGGCGCGTACACCGTGACACCCTTCGGCAGGGCGGCGATGATGTCGATCTGCCCGCAGACCGGACAGGCGTTGTAGCCTTCCTGCTTCGTCTCATTGGCCTTGGCTTCAGCCTGAGCCTGCGCCACCTTGGCCTGGCTCTCGCTGACCTTGGCATAGGCAGCCTGGGCGTCCTCCACGGCCTTCTGGACCGAGTCGGGCAAGCTGACCTTGCTCAGATTGAAGTGGATGTTGGAGAGGAACTCCCCGCCCAACGTACCCTTCAGATCCTGAGCGAACGAGGTGTTGACCGCGTCCTGGACCTTGGCGATGTTGCCGTTGTTGGCCTGGCCGTTGGTGCCGGCCTGGGGCTGAGTACTCTGACCTTGGTTCTGCACCAAGGCGCAGCTCGACACCAACTCCGCACAGCGGAAGTTGTTGACCTGCTCACGCAGATCGTTGTCGATGACGGGGCGAATGATCTGGTCGAGGAAGCTCGACCAGCCCTCGTCGCCGTCCCAGGCGTAGCGCAGCTGGCCATCGGCACCGCGGAACTGCCGGGTGCCGAACTTGTCGTCGAAAGTGTGCAGGGTGTTCTCGTCGGTGTTGAGGGTGAAGTAGAAAGTCCCCTCGATCCCCATTGACACACCGTCGCTCGATGGCACGGTGACAACGTCGATCCCGGTCTTGTCACCTTCGTTGGCCTTGGCCGTGATGGTGTAGAAGCGCTGCTGTGCCGGGTAGCGGTGAATGCTGGACCAGAAGCCAGTCCAGGTTACGCCGCTACCGGCCGGAATCTTCTGGCGGTAGCTGTTGTCATCGAACCACCCACCGTTTCGAACCACCGCAACCTCGCCGGCGCTCGTCTTGGTGAGGCTGTCGAACGCTCCGTAGAGAGTCGGCAGGCCGAAGATGACCAGCACAACCAGTACCAAGAGGGCCCAGGGCCGTCGATTTCGCATGAGTATTCCTTCCAAGAGGAGGTGCTGCGGTAAAGCCGTTTTGTACTATACTGATTTTTTCCACTATGTCAATAAATTTATACCGTTCTTAGCCCAGATATGCTAAAATAGCCCGGTCCGGAGGGGTCGCCTAGTGGCCTATGGCGCTCGCTTGGAAAGCGAGTTGGGTGCAAGCCCTCGAGGGTTCGAATCCCTCTCCCTCCGCCAGGAATTATTTTGTGATGGCTATGATATCAACTGGGATTGCACAAGCATCTGATCTAAGGGCAATCTATGAACTTGGCCAGACAGTGGCTGAGTTTGAGGTAAACGATCAGACCGTGGGATTCTGGCCTCAGGCCGTGGTAGCCGATGCCATTACAAGCACTGATGTACTCGTAATTGTGGCCCGGAATGATCGGGAAGAATTAATTGGGTTCATCATTGCAAATTTGAATAAAACGCTACGCAAAGTTCTTATTGAGAACTTGGTTGTGGCTCCGCATGCCCGGGGGCGTAAAGTAGGTGGGGTAATGCTGGCTCATCTAGTGGCAATTGTTTCGGGCTCGGGGTATGAGTACCTGGCGGCTCTTGTGCCGCTGCAGGCCGAGAGTGCACTGCGAGCCTATGGTGAGGCGGGGTTCTCCCGTGGACACAGCTTTGTGTGGCTTGATCGTACACTATCGCGGCATTTTCGGCGGTCAGGATAGATATGCAAGGGCTGGCAATGATACTCATAATGCTGGCCGCGATAATCTTGGCGGGGTATGGGCTGCATGGCTACTACTTGGTGCGCAACCAGGTGCCGCTGGTGCGGCTGCCCTGGCCTGCGGTACAGCCGGTGCTGCAGGCACTTGAGCCGGCGGATAATGCTGTGCTGTACGATTTAGGCTGCGGCGATGGTCGGGTTTTGCGAGCGGCCTTGGCAGCTGGAGTGTATGCGCAGGTCGTGGGTATTGAGAACAACGTAATGGCCTGGGCTTGGGCGTACCTCCGGCTAGGCCGGCGGGGACGGGTTATTTGCGGCAACCTGCTGCATCAGGATGTATCCTCAGCCACTCGGCTGGTAGCGTATTTGAGCCCAGAGCTCATGCAGCTGCTAGAGCCGAAGCTGGTCCGCGAGCTGCCAGCTGGTGCGCGGCTGGTATCGGTGCAGTTTCCCCTGGCACGGCCGGCCAGCCGCATAATTGAGCTGCCGGATGCTCCAGCACATGCTCAAAGGCTCTATGTGTATGATTTTTAATCTACAATAGAGTCAGGAAAACGCTTATGCCTAAAACAATTACCACAGCTCAAGATATCGCTACACTGGGAACGATCCTGGGCGTGTGGGCGCATCCGGACGATGAATCGTTCGTGGCGGCCGGTATCCTGGCTACCGCTGCTCGCAACGGCCAGACGGTAGTGTGCGCCACTGCGACGGAAGGCGAGGCGGGCATTCAAGATATCACCAAATGGCCAGCCGAGACTCTTGGCGCCACCCGGGTGGCCGAACTGCGGGCGGCACTGGCGGTTTTGGGCGTAGAGCAACACGTGTGGCTGGGGTACCCAGACGGGGGCTGTGCTGAAATTAGTCAAGCCAAGGCCGTTGCGGGTATCCGTTCCCTGTTGCGGCGGTTCCAGCCTGATACGGTTATCACCTTTGGTCCTGACGGTCTTACGGGCCACCCGGATCACTGTGCGGTATCACGTTGGGCCACGTTGGCGGCTGGCTCGGTACGGCCGCGGCCGCGCTTGTTTTACGCCGTTCACACCCCCGAGCAGCACGAGCACTTTAAACCGGCCGATGCGCGCCTCAATATCTTTTTCAACATTGATCAGCCACCGCTGCGGGCGGCCGAAAACTGCGTCATCGCCTATGAACTGCCGCGCGACATTATGGCACTCAAGCATCAAGCGTTTAAGGTAATGCCCTCGCAAACGCAGAAATTGTTGCGTGTGCTAACTCCACGGGCCTTTTATCGCGCCTTTGGGGCCGAATATTTTGTAGAATATAATCCTCAGGAGGACGAGCCCATGACTGATAGCGATACTATGAAGCACCAACCCGAATCCTACTGGAAAGGCAAGCTGACACCCGAGCAATATCATATTATGCGCGAAAAAGGCACGGAGGTGCCGTGGACGGGTATTTACGTGGACAACCACGCGTCGGGTATGTATCGGTGCGCGGCTTGCGGCCAGGAGCTATTCTCGAGTGAGACAAAATTCGACAGCGGTTCTGGCTGGCCGAGCTTTTATGATGTAGCGGCCACCGGGCGAGTAGAACTGCACGAGGATAGTTCGGCCGGCCTGCAGCGCACCGAAGTAACTTGTGCGAACTGTGGCGCGCACTTGGGCCATGTATTCCCTGACGGCCCGGCTGATAAGACCGGTCAGCGCTATTGTATTAACTCGGCGGCGCTCGATTTTAAGGCTGCCAAGTGACGCTACCCGAGCAACAAGGACCTTCTGAGCGTCAAGCCGACCGGCCCGGCGCTGTCTTTGATCGTGATCTAGAATTGGTCGAATCATTACCTGAGCCGGAGCGTGGCCGGTATGCGCTGGATATTTTCGAAGAAGTGAGAGGTGACCAGATTTCTTCACTCTATCGAGGCGAACGTGATTTACCAATAACGAACGGTCGAGAGACCTGGATGCAGCAGTACTATCTGTATGACATCGGCAGCTCAACGCCCGGCGAAGATATTCATACCATTCGTCCTGGCTACAGCGATAACTATCCGCTTACGGTAACGCCGGAGCATGCCTTTGGTAAGGTGGCCCAGGGCATGATGGTGGTGATTGACCGCGACCGAGGCCCTTACCTGCATATAGGCGCCAGTGAATGCAGCGCTCTGATTGCCGTCCAGCCAGACAAGCTCTGGGTGGCGCATGTGTCATACTCAATGACAATTGCAGCCGAGCAAGTAGTAGAACAGATGCGCCAGGCTGGTGTAACAGCAGACCAGCTCTATGCCGTGGCCTCGGTTGGGGCCTACCAGGAGCAAATGGCTGCGGCTCGCTCGGGTGAGTTTGCTAGACGCTTGACTCTGGATGATTATGCTCGCTTAGGCGTGGCGCCTGATCATCTGGCTAGCTTCGAGTGGTCAGTTGATCCTGATAACCCAAACATTAATCACAACCTGGCACGGATCCTCGTGAGTAATCAATCGGCCTATGTGAAGCTGGCCGACTATCGAAGCGAGTTGCAGGCCGGTTTCATGCGTGATGAACAGATCGGCCCCGATCGTGAGCTCGTGCTAGAATGGCCTCGATGACCAATCCGCGGCTGCAAGAATTTCGCGACACTATCTGGAATTTCTATCACGATCACGGCCGTGATCTGCCTTGGCGCCATGATCCCACGCCATATCAGGTGCTTATTAGTGAGGTGATGCTGCAGCAGACGCAGGTAAGCCGGGTGCTGGTGAAGTACGCCGAGTGGATGCGGACGTTTTCGGACTTTGAAACTCTGGCCCGTGCGAGCGTGGCCGAGGTGTTGACGGCTTGGCAGGGCCTCGGATACAACCGGCGGGCGCTCTGGCTGCAGCGGGCTACCCAGATGGTAGTGAATGACTACAGCGGAGTGCTACCGCGCGATCCATCGGTGCTCGTGATGCTGCCGGGCATTGGGCCTAATACCGCCGGGAGCATCGCGGCCTTTGCCTACCAGGAGCCCACGGTTTTTATTGAGACCAATATTCGGCGAGTGTTTTTGCATGAGTTCTTTGCTGATCAAGAGAGTGTGGCCGATGCCGAGCTGCGACCACTAATTGAGGCGACCGTCGACCCGGAACACCCCCGCGAATGGTACTACGCGCTTATGGACTATGGCGCGGATCTAGCCAAGCGCGTGCCCAATCCGAACCGCCGTAGTAAACATTACAATGTTCAGGGTAAGTTTGAGGGTAGCGTACGTCAGATCCGGGGCGAGGTACTGCGCCAGCTGCTGGAACGGCCCCGAAGACTGGGCGAGTTTGAGGTCGCCGATGAACGGTTGGCGGCCGTTTTGGCGGCGCTCGTGAAAGAAGGTTTTGCTGTGCAGGAGGGCGATATTTATCGCCTTCACTAGTTCTGGTCCATAAAGGATGACACCTCTGGCAAACTCCGGTAATATCAGGCAGGCTACGTGTTGTCGACCTGTGCGAAGGAGCCGCAGTGGGCAATGTACCGAAGAAGGACGAGATCTGGGTCCACAACCTATCTGGTCAAGAGTTTAAAATCGTGAGCGTGAGCGAGGAAGAAGTGAGATTCCGCGGGCTCTACCGTAGTTCTGCTCGTCCGCTCCGCAAGCCGCTGCAAGAGTTTCTCGTTCATTACAGCAAGAAATTAAAAAAGTAGAGCTGAGCCAGCGATTACAATGTGGACCTACGGCCGATTGCCGTGGGTCCACCCTAAGGAATGATAAGCTAGAACCGTATGGCCGGATATTCTGAACGACCGTTAATTGAAAAACTAGGCGTGCGGGCTGAAGCCCGGACGATCATTTTGCGTGCGCCCAAAGGCTACCTTGAGCTTATGCCCGAGCTGCCTGAGCGCGCTCAGATGGTGACACGGCTGGCTGGTCTATTCGATTTTATGCAATACTTTGCTACCAGCACCGAGCAGCTGGAGGCCGTGTTGCCAAATTTGGTGCGGCATCTACAATCGGACGGCATGCTGTGGATTAGCTGGGCCAAGCGCACCTCGCCACTGCATACAGGGCTGGCCGAACCAGCGGTACGGCGACTGGGCCTAGCGACTGGTCTGGTAGACGTTAAAGTGGCCGCCCTGACCGATGATTGGTCGGGGCTCAAATTCGTGTATCGATCCTAGACTTTATTTTTTATATATTGTATAGTATTTTTCGACTACGATTGTGTGGTCGCTCATTCCAACCCAGAGAAGGGATTCTCATGAGCGCAACGACTCACTTGCCGGCGGTTGTGACCGAAGCAGGCGGGGCACTGGTAAGCGTTCTCAGCTGGACTCAGTACACCGAATTGTCGCCCCAGGTGACCTATGCCCTGGGCCGGCTGGTGGGCGAGCACCCTGACCTCAACACCGAGCAGCGTGTGGATCTGCTGGCCGATATGGCCCACCACCACGGGTCTTCGTTCGATGCGGAGTTCCTGGAGCTGCTCGAAGAGTACACGCCGGAGCTGGTTCACCTGGCCATCGACACTCTGTACGAATGCGCTTACCGTGATCGTCAGGGTGGCAAGATGGCCGACCTGGAGGGTCTGGCCAAGTTCATTCAGGCTGCTGGTGAGTACGGCCGCGAGCTGACGACCGTTCATGGCGTCAGCGTGTTGCTGGAACGCCTGGGTGGTCTGGAAGTGGTGGTTGAGTACTCACTCACCGAGATCGAGCAAGCGCTCGATGGTTTGGACGAAGCCGACAGCAGGGGAGGGTATGTTGAGGAGCTCATTTGAGATCCTAGGAGTACCTCGAGGACTGGTGCGCCGGGCCCTTGAGGCCGATGCGCTGGACACGCTTGCATCGGTTATCAAGCGTTATCACCGTGTCCTCTTGCACGAATACCATCCCGACCAGCCTACGGGTGATGCTCAACTGCTGGATGAGGTGGTCAAAGTCTACAAGCAGCTCCAGGACCCAATCGCGCTAAAGTTTGAGGCTGAGCTCTACGTGAAGGATGGCCTGGCGCCCAAGACCGCTGCGGCCAGCTCGAAGCGTCAAGCTCAGCGCGATGACCGTGTTCGCGAAGCCCTGGAGACAATGCTTCTGGTTGTGGACCAGCAGTGCATCCTGGGCGCTTCCGGGCCGGTGCGGTTCTTTGTCGGACTGGACGTCTCGGGCTCGGACTTTAGCGGGAGCTACGAGGAAGGCCTGGCCGGAGAGCTGAGCGCCCATGCGCTCACTCTGGCGCGGACTCTGCCCATAGCCGACCCGACTGGGCTTGACGGGGCTGATAAGCTGGTCTTCGATGGCCGTCCTGAGTTCGATATCCAGGAGAACCTCTGGCGCGACGTTGCTTTCGTTAACCCAGAGGTTAATTCCGAGAGCCGCAGCTGGCTTCACCGCCAGACGGTGCCGCTTCCTAGCGATATCAGGCTGGCTGGGGCAGTGGCCAAGGGGCTGGCGGCGGATCTGTGGGTATCGCTGTACGGAGCGCGTGGTTCCGGTCCGTCGGCTAGAGGCGCGCTCCCTGGCGGCCGGCTCCAAGGCTTAGCCTGGGCGCCGTTTGGCCAGTGTTGGTGGGCGCCGTTGTTGCAACCGCGGGCTGCCCTGGGCGATCATCTGGTCCTCGTGAGGGATGGCGAATCCCCGCTCTACACATTGACGGGCCGGCTCTTAGCCTGCGAGCCAATGTAGCACGTGGCCCCCTGTCGTAATGCGACAGGGGGCTTTCCTTTTGGTCCTGTGCTCGGTACAGTGCTTAGGTAACGGCAAATCTTCATGTACGAATCGCTCCACAATCATACAACTGCCTCGGACGGCGCTCAGACGTATGCCGAAGTACTAGCTACGGCCGCGACCGCCGGTTTCGGCGTGATGGCTTTTACTGATCATGACATGCTACCAAGCCACGCTGAGCTGACGGCGCTCAAGGCTTACACGGGGCCGGTTAAGTGGTTGATCGGCTGCGAAATTTCGAGCGGTTTGCCGCGGGAACTAGGCGGTGGTGTGGCCAGCATGTTTCATATTTTGGGCCTCTTTACCGATCCGACCAATCAAGCATTACGGGAGCATTGCCGTCAGGCGTTGGCCGCCCGTACCGAGCGTATGGAGCGCATTGTGGCTAATCTGCGCGGTCTCGGTTTTACCATTAGTGTGGATGACTGCCTGCGTGCTTCGGGTGGCGAGAGCGTGGGCCGGCCACATATTGTGAAAGCGCTGGGTGCCTACCCGGCGAATGCCGTCATTATGGCCGACATCAAGGCTCAAATGGAGGCAGCGGCTGTCACCAACGCCAGCGTGGCCATGGACTATATGCGCATGCTAGAGCGTGATCCCAGCGATTATCCTTACCGGCTCTTCCTGAGCGACGACGCCTTTATCCCCGGTGTGTACGTTGATTATTTGTACTCAATCGACATGGACGCTAGCGTAACATTGATCCGCGAGGCCGGTGGCATGGCCATTTTGGCGCATTGGCCAACCATTAAGCGTAAGGTTAATGCCCAGATGGTGGAGCAATTCTTGCGCGATGGCCGCCTCGACGGCGTGGAGCTACGCAGCGGCTTCTTTGATAGCGAAGTGGAAAGTGCGGCTCGCCAGCTGACCGCCATGGCCGAACGTACCAACGCCATCACCACCTTTGGCATCGACGGCCACCGCGAGGAAGACATCCTGCGCTTTGGCCGCGATGCGCTACTGGCCAACCAAACGATTGGCCAAACGGCTCAACTAATTGAGCGCTTGCAGCCCGATTTGAGCTGGAGTAATCTGAGTTAGCCCGAGTTCTCTCACGAGAGGTGCCTTCGGTGGCTCGCAAGAAAAAAGGAAAAAAGACGGGCTTTAAGTGTAGTAGCTGCACGCACGACGTTTATGCGTGCGGCGTAAGCGGCAATAATCATACCGACTGTAGTAACTGTAATGGCAAGCTGGTTGTCTGCGCCAACCGAAAGTGTAGTACTAACAGGTGATTTCTACCGTTGCGCACGATCGTTTCGCCTGATATAACATCCTAGCAAGGGGAGACCCTAGTCCTTCTTGAGAGGAAAGAAAGATGAGTGAGGCGGATCGACGCCAGCTTCTTCCAGCGGACCTTGGGCGGGTCTTGACTCAGCCGGCCCGTCGACGGGTTCCGCGCTCACGAGCCGCTGGCCGGCCGGAACACAAGCTTACTCCTCACAATGAGGTCAAGCGCTGAATGGGGTGAACCAGATGGCTGGTAACCACAGCCGGGCATGGCACGACGCTAACACGGCGGTCGACGAAGCGCAGCGGGCGTATGATGACGCCAAGCGGTTCTATGGCGACGATTCGAACAACGCCTGGAGGATCAACGATGCGGCCACGGCGCTGACGGCCGCCAGGAACAATTTCAACACAATCAACCGTGATCCCAATCAGGCCTGGGATCAGTCGTGAAATTGGCCCGAACTCTCCTAGAGGGTTCGGGCCTCCTTTCGCCTTTTGTTCGCGCGGTATCTGGCAAAGAGGTATAATAGAGCCATGGATGAAGTGGCGGAGGTTAAAAACCGGCTCGAAATTGCCGAGGTGGTAGGTGCGTACGTGCCGCTCAAGCAGGCAGGGCGCAATCTTAAGGCGCCGTGCCCGTTTCATGCTGAGCGCTCAGCTAGCTTTATGGTGAGCCCAGACAAGGGCATTTATCACTGCTTTGGCTGTGGCGAGGGCGGCGATATTTTTAGCTTCGTCATGAAAATGGAGGGGATTGATTTTCGCGAGGCGCTAGAGAAGCTAGCGCGGCAAGCCGGGGTGGAGCTACGCGCCCGCCGCGGCGAAGACCAGGCTGTTAAACGGCTGCGGGCGCGGATGCTGGAGGCACACGAGCTGGCGGCCAAGTATTATCAAGCCTCTCTGGTACGCAATCCCAAAGCGCTCGACTACGTGGTGAAGAAACGGCATCTGGGTAAGCAAACGATCAGGGATTTTCAGATTGGCTACGCACCGGATTCTTGGAATGCACTCACGGACTTTCTGACCAAGCGTGGCTTTACCACTCAGGAATTATTGCAGGCCGGCCTCGCGGCTCAGAAGCCGGGCCGCAGCACCATTTATGATTTCTTCCGCGGGCGCATTATGTTTGCCATTTGTGATCGCGATGGCCGGCCGATCGCCTTTACGGCGCGTGTGCTAGACGATTCAGTGCCCAAATATCTGAACACGCCGCAAACGCCTTTATATGATAAGAGCCAGACGATTTTTGGCTTGCACTTGGCTAAAGAAGCGATACGTCAGGCCGATGAAGTGGTACTGGTAGAGGGTCAGATGGACGTGATTGCCAGTCACCAGGCGGGTGTCGGGCAGGTGGTGGCAACGAGCGGTACGGCGCTAACCTTAGAGCATTTGCGAGCGCTCGCGA
The DNA here is from genome assembly GCA_029288275.1 of Candidatus Saccharimonadota bacterium. GTDB lineage: Bacteria > Patescibacteriota > Saccharimonadia > UBA4664 > UBA4664 > JARIHM01. The sequence goes on from JARIHM010000085.1 coordinate 39,026, forward strand.
AGCTCACTAAAAACATTAAACTAGCTTTTGACGCCGACCGGGCCGGCCTGGCTGCCACCGAGCGTGCCATTGAGCTGGGCCAAAAACTAGGGTTAACGCTGCGAATGGTCCAGATCGACCATGCCAAGGATGCGGACGAGCTCATCCAGAAGGATGTGGCAGCTTGGAGCCGGGCGATTGCCGAGGCCAAGTATATTGTGGACTATCTATTTGACCGCTTTGCACATGATTACGATTTGGAGACGGCCGTGGGCAAGCGCCAGTACACGGATCGTTTGGCAGCCAATTTACGCCGTTTGGGCGACCCGGTCGAACAAGATCACTATGTGAAGCTGCTGGCCGAGCGCGTGGGCGCTAGTGTGGAGGCGGTGCAGGCCAAACTGGCCCAGGCCGATGATGTGCAGAGCAAGGATGCGCGACAGCCGCCGTTCCAGCGAGAGTCCGGCGTGGTGACCAGAACGGATTCGGGGGACATGACGGCCACCCGTTCATCGGACCGAACAGAGACGGCGGCGAGAGCGCCTCGCCCAAGCGCCGTCAGCGCGAAGCTCGTGCGGCCCGGCGCGCGCCAGCAGCTAGAGCAGCTCGTCCTGGCTCTGGCCGTGACCTATCCTCTGACGCGTCTGAGCTTGGACGACCTAAACGAGCGCGATTTTAGCACCCCGGAGCACCGTGCTATCTATCGTGCGCTCAAAACGAACCGCGATGAATCGGGCGAAACCCTGGCAGCCACATTGACAGAGCTGTCAAAAGATATTAATATCTTACTGTTAGTGGGCGAGCGGCAATTTGCCGAACTTGCTCCAGCAGACCGCAGCATCGAAGCATTCGAGCTGGTGAGAAGGCTGCAAACCGCGTCCAACAAAGAGCTCAAACAAATACTGATCGACCAACTGCGCGAAGCCGAACAACGAGGCGACGTGCAGCTTGTTGATAGTCTAACGTTGCAAATTCAAGCTATAAATAACGAGGAGGTCTAATTTGGCCAAAAAAGCTGTTGAGGAGGAGACTCTGGAGACTACCGGAGGTTACTCGCCTGAAGTTGAGCGTCTGATTGCCAAGGGCAAAGAGCAGGGTTACGTAACGCAGCAAGAGATTGCCGGCGTACTGCCGGAAGCCGAAGAGAACCTAGAGGAGCTCGACGAACTCTACGCTGCACTACTGGAGCAGGGCATCGAGATCACTGACCAAAAAGACGCGCTCATCTGGGACAAGGATGATGAGGATTCCACGGCTGGTGGTGATGATTACATCAAAGATATTGCCGATGACTCAGTGCGATTGTATTTGCGCGAGATTGGTAAGATCCCGCTGTTGACCAGTTAGCAGGAAATTGCCTTGGCCAAGCGGATTGAGGCCGGTGACAAGGCCGCTAAAGATGCCATGGCCGAGGCTAACATGCGCCTGGTGGTGTCAATTGCCAAAAAGTACATCGGCCGCGGCCTGGACTTGCTCGACCTGATTCAGGAAGGCAACACGGGTCTGCTGCGGGCCGTGGAGAAGTTCGATTATTCCAAGGGCTTTAAGTTTAGTACCTATGCCACCTGGTGGATCCGCCAGGCCATTACCCGCGCCATTGCCGACCAGGCTCGCACCATCCGCATTCCCGTCCACATGGTAGAGACCATTAACAAGCTCATCCGCACCCAGCGCCGCTTGGTGCAGGAGTTGGGCCGCGAGCCGCTGCCGGAAGAGATTGCGGCTGAGATGGAAATGGACGTGGATAAGGTCAACCATATCCTTAAGATCAAGCAGGATATTGTGTCGCTTGAAGCGCCGGTGGGTGAAGAGGAGGATTCCCAGCTCGGCGATTTCATTGCCGATGAGGATTCGCTGACACCGGAAGAGGCGGCTACGCACCAGCTGCTCAAAGAGCATGTGAACGCGGTGTTGGCGCTTCTGACTCCGCGCGAGCAGAAGATTCTGCGTATGCGGTTTGGCCTGGAAGATGGTCGCAGCCACACGCTTGAGGAAGTAGGCCAGGAGTTTGGCGTCACCCGTGAGCGCATCCGCCAGATTGAGGCCAAGGCTCTGGCTAAGCTGCGGAAGCACCGCGAGAGCAAGAAGCTCAAGGATTATCTGCGCTAACAATTCCGCCAATGAAGCACAAAAAGGACCCCAGAACGGGTCCTTTTTGTTTTGCTATTATTGAAATGCTCATTAAGAAGTAGTAAACTATGCCACGTCCAAACCGAATGTCAATGGAAGGGTGTCTGTGAGAATCATAAACCTCACGCCTCATGCTATTGTGCTCGTAGCAGAGGATGAGAACGGCGATTTTCGGGGCCTGACGGGCGAGCCGTCCTTGTGCAAGCGTTTTCGACTAGTGGCCAAGTTGCCCTCTGAGGGCGTAGCCCGTGTGGCCACTAGAACCGAGCCGCATAGCAGGATCGAAATGAGCGGGGTACCATTCATCATCATGAAGACCATATTCGGTAGGGTAGAACACCTGCCCGACCCGATGGATGACACGCTATACGTGGTCTCACTGGCGACAGCCAACGCAGCCAAGATCGAAGGTCGTCCATCCGACGATCTGTTGATACCCGGCAACGTTGTGCGCAACCCCCTGGGCGAGGTCATCGGCATAACGAGTTTTGGCCAGATCTAGTTCCATCATTGAGGCGCATTAGCTTAATGCGCCTCCCCACCCGAGTGTCCTACCATTGGTATGGCTTTCAGGTGGGCTGTAGGCTAGATATTGCTATCCAAGGATCGTTAAGTACGTTTAACTCAGTTGACTTATCACTGAGAAATTGATACCTATGATAGGCACCTCTTGATGGTGCGTCCTGGAAAAAGCTCGATGAGGCCTGAGGAGATCTTCATGCTGGAGTTTGGGCGGACCTCTGTACAGCAGCAGGTAGTCGATGCATGCCACGCACTGATTGACCGGCCGGAGTTTGAGCAGCGGGCAGCCGTCTCTGATGAGACGCGTCAGCTAGGCCGTGAGAACTTGGAGGATTGGCGCTCGGCCGGATTGAATCGGCTTGCGTTGCCGCCAAACTACGGTGGTCCTGGTATCGGCGCAACCGGTTTGATGCAAGCACAAATGATCATTGGTGGTGGCGATGGCTCGCTGGGGCTGGGTACGGCTATGCACTACCACGCCACCGGGGCGGTCATGCTGTGGCCGGAGGTGTCGGAGAAGCTCCGCGAATTTGTAGCGGAGGAGGTAGATGCCGGCAAGTTCTTCTGCGCTGGGATTTCGGAGCCCGGTGTTCACGGCGCCACGCTCGGCAGTCTGAGTCCGCGGGCCTTGGCACACCGGGTGGACGGTGGCTACCGGCTCGAGGGCATCAAGGGCGCCGTCACCTATGTGGATGCCGCCGATTACGTGTATGTATCGGCTCGGGTACCGGAGCGCACGCCCGCTGGCGGAGCCATCTTTATGCTTCTGCCCTTGCAGGCGGCGCTGGAAGAGGATGAGGCTACCATCGAGCAGACGTGGAGGTCTGATGGCATGCGGGCCTCCTGTACCAATACGCTTGACCTCCATGGCGCGTGGGTGCCCGATCGCTTGGTGATGCATGAGGTACCGGATTTTGTCCAGGCCTTCCTTTTGCAGGAGGGGCACTTGAGCACCTCGTATCACAATGCGTATCTGGGAGTCCTGCGGGCCTACCTGGAGGAGTCCGGCCGCTTTTTGACTAATCGTGTGCCAGCAGGTTACGGCCAATCCATGGCCTATGATCCGCTGGCGCAGCTCTGGCTGGGTGAGGCCCTGGCAATGCTGTCTGGCGCCGAATCGGTTCAACAGTCGGCCCATCAATTGCTCGATGCGGAGGGGCCCGGTCCTCGGGTGGCAGGTTTGTTGCTGACGGCTAAGGCTCTGCTGGGCCGGCTTACGAAGCTGGCGCTGGCTGAAGTGAGTGAGGAGAACGGGCTGAGCGCGCGTACGGGTCGGCTGGACCGCCTGAGGCGGGATGCTGCACTTGCTCCGATCCAGCCGCCTCGTACTGGCTTGGCGGCACAGCTTCTGGCTCAGCAGTTCTTGGGTGTAGACCCGCGGCAGGTGCCGGCGTTGCAGCGTAGGTGACCTGCGCCCCTGGGCTCTTTTGAGCCCAGGGGACTTTCTTTTTATGCGAAATCATTCTATGATAGGTCATTCGGTTGTCAATCAGATAGTCGGAACGCACTCTACATGAAAAGAGGTGAGTACGATGTCGGCTGCGTTGCCGCCGGTGGCCCTTGTGGGCCCGCCCGTGTGCGGCAAAGGTACGGCAGTGAAGTTCTTCCAGGGGCTGGGCTATCAGCCTATCGACACCGGCGCGTTGGTGCGGGAGGAGCTCCGGGAAGCTGGAAACTTTGAGCCCACCCGAGATGACATGAATCTGCATGCTGGCACCCAGCGGCGGCGGAATGGTGGTGATCATTTCATCAACAAAGGTCTGGCCCGAACGCCGGCGCCTCATCTGTTGGATGGATTGCGCTCGGTGGCCGAGGTTGAGGCTGCGCTCAAGCTGGGCTTCAAAGTGATTGCCGTATGGGCAAGCCAGCGGCGGCGCTTTGAGTTCGCTCAAGGGCGGGCGCTGCCACGTGACCCCCGGACGTGGCTGGAGTTTGTGGTCATGGACCGCAGGGACCGTGGTTACGTGAACAATGGCCTGGGCGACCTGATCTACACCAGCGATCGATATACACCTGCGGTTGATCTGGTGATGGCTAGGGCCCACGCCCGCATCCACAACGACGGTACGCCCGAGGATCTGCAACAGGCTCTCGTGGAATGCTGGGAGGCCATCGAGGCGGGCCGTGTGGGCCCTGGTCTGTGGAAGCCCTCCTTTGGCGTCCGGCGGGTAGCTTGACTGCCCAAGCCCGGAACCAATCAATCTGATTGGTTCCGGGCTTTTATCGTTTATAAGCTACAATAGATGGCATGAGCGACAAAAAACTACTGGTTTTGGTCGATGGCTCGGCGGTGTTTCATCGCGGCTATCATGCCATTCCGCACTTATCGAACCGGGCGGGTGAGCCGACCAACGCTGTGTATGGTTTTGCTACCATCTTGCTTAAAGTTATGGGTGATCTGAAGCCCGATTATCTGGTGATTGCTTGGGACAAGAGCTCACAGACGTTCCGCAAGGAGATGTATGCTGAGTACAAAGCTACCCGTAAGAAGCAGCCTGACGATCTGTACGCACAGATTCCGGCTACCCGCGAGCTGGCCGAGGCTATTGGTCATCCCATGGTGGAGCTTGACAATTATGAGGCAGATGACATTATTGGTACGCTAGCGCGCCAGGCCGAGGAACGGGGCGATCTCGACATCGTTATCGCTACAGGCGACAAAGATCAGCTCCAGCTAGTCGACAATTCAACGATTGTGGCCATGTTTAACCCCCGCGGCATTGAGCCAACGCGTTACGATCTGGCCAAGATGCAAGAAAAGTATGGCTTAACGCCGCGTCAGTTCATCGACTACAAGGCCCTTGTGGGTGATCCGAGCGACAACATCCCCGGGGTAGCCGGCATTGGCGATGTGGGGGCCAAGAAATTATTGCACCAATACCATTCGCTCGATGGCATTTATGAGCATCTGGATGAGATAACCGGCAGCCTGCATGACAAGCTAGCCAGTAATAAAGAAATGGCTTACTTAAGCTATAAATTATCCGTGATTGTGTGCGATGCGCCGGTCAAGCTGGACCTCAAGACGGCGGCCGTGGGCCAATATGATCGCGACCACGTGCAGGCGCTGTTTCACCGGCTGGATTTCCGCAGCTTGTTGGCTAAATTACCGACCCAAAACGGTGCAGCGCCGGCCAGCTCAGTGGCTGCCGGCGAGCTGACGCTGTTTGGCGATGGCGCCGGTGCCAAGCCGGAGCGTGAACATCTTAAGAATGTAACCTACCGCGCCATTACCACCACGGCCGAACTTGATGAGCTCGCGGCAGAGCTGGCCCGGCAAAAAGTCTTTGCCTTTGATACCGAGACCGATTCGGTCGACACAACGGTGGCCAATCTAGTGGGCCTATCATTTAGCTTTACCGAGGGCAAGGCCTATTACATTCCGGTAGGTCACCATCAGGGTACTCAGCTTGATCGCGAACATGTTATCGCGAAGCTTAAACCTGTGCTCGAAGACGCTCACATCGGTAAGGTAGGCCATAATCTGAAGTTTGATTATGAGGTGCTGTGCCGCCATGGTATCACGACGGCCGGCATTGTATTTGATACCATGATTGCTGCCTTTTTACTCAATTCGATTGGCCGGGCACAGTCGCTGGATGATCTAGCCTACAGCGAGCTGGGCATCGAAATGATCCCCATCAGCGAGCTTATCGGTACAGGCAAGAACCAGGTGACCTTTGCTCATGCCCTGGTGGAAGATGCTACCACCTATGCAGCCGAGGACGCTGATATGTCCTGGCGGCTATACCTGCGGCTTAGGGAACAGCTGCATGAATACACGCAGCCCAATGAGCATGGCTGGAGTATGGAGCGATTAGCTACCGACATTGAATGGCCACTCATTCCTGTGCTGGGTGATATGGAAATGGCCGGCATTTCGCTCGATACAGCGTATCTAGCCAAGCTCGGTGAGCGGCTGGAAAAGCGCATCGGCGAGCTAAAAACTCGGGTCTATGATCTGGCGGGCGAAGAGTTTAACCTAGGTTCGCCGGCCCAACTAAGCCAGATTCTATTTGGCCGGCTCGGACTACCGG
>JARIHM010000089.1 GCA_029288275.1 Candidatus Saccharimonadota bacterium
GCATTGTATTCCACGAGATTACCGAATCGGCCATCAAGCACGCCGTAGAACATCCGCGCGTGGTTGACCAGAACTTAGTGGATGCTCAGCAGGCGCGCCGCGTACTCGATCGCCTGGTCGGCTATGAGCTGTCGCCGGTGTTGTGGCGTAAGATTCAAACCGGCCTGAGTGCCGGCCGCGTACAGAGCGTGGCCGTACGAGTAATTGTGGAGCGCGAACGCGAGATTGAAAACTTCGAGGCCGGCTCGGCCTTTAGGATTACGGCCGAGTTCAAGCTGGACGGCGGCGCTTTGCTCAAGGCCGAACTACCCACACGGTTTAAAACACCCGCTGAGGCACAAGCCTTCCTACAGGATTGCCTGGGCGCTGAGTTTAGTGTGGCGGGCCTCGAGGTCAAGCCCGGCAAGCGGACGCCAGCTGCGCCGTTCACTACCAGCACCCTACAGCAAGAAGCCAGTCGGAAACTGGGCTTTAGCGTCCGACAGACCATGAGCCTGGCTCAGCGTCTGTATGAGGCCGGTAAGATTACCTACATGCGTACCGACTCGGTGCATTTAAGTGATCTGGCACTCGGCGCCGCAGCAGCCACTATCAAAAAAGAATTTGGTGATCGATACTACACTCGTCGCCAGTACACCACCAAGAGCGCTGGCGCACAGGAGGCCCACGAGGCTATCCGCCCAACCCACTTTGAGCACGCCACCACGAACGGCGAGCCAAATGAAATGAAATTGTACGAGCTCATCTGGAAGCGCACCGTAGCCTCGCAGATGGCCGATGCGGCGCTTGAGCGCACCACCGCCACCATCTCCATCTCTACCCGGTCCGAGCAGCTCCAGGCCAAGGGCGAGGTTGTATTGTTTGATGGCTTTCTCAAGCTTTATCTGGCCCAAGAGACAGACGAAGAACAGCAAGAAGAGGGGATTCTGCCACCGCTTGAGATCGGTCAGACACTGCCGCTTGAGACCATGTTGGCACAGCAAGTCTACGACCGCCCCAAGCCGCGCTATACTGAAGCCTCGCTCGTAAAACGGTTGGAAGAAATGGGCATTGGCCGGCCAAGCACCTATGCGCCCACCATTAGCACCATCCAGGACCGCGAATACGTAGTAAAGGGCGACCTGGAGGGCAAGGAACGCCCAGTCAAACGCTTTGTACTAACCGATGGCGCCGTGCGTGAAGAAGATGGTACCGAAACCTACGGCGCCGACCGCGGCAAGCTGTTTCCCACCTCCATCGGCATGCTGGTAAATGATTTTTTGGTGCAGCATTTTCCGGCCGTGATTGACTACAACTTCACCGCCAAGGTCGAAGACGAGTTCGACGAGATTGCCGACGGCAAACAAGCCTGGAACCGGATGATCGCTGAATTCTACGGCCCGTTCCATCAAACAGTCGACGCGGCTGCGCTGGTATCGCGCCAGGAGGCGGCCGGTGCGCGCACCCTGGGGAATGATCCCAAAACTGGCAAGCCGGTGATCGCGCGCCTGGGCCGCTACGGTCCCATGCTCCAATTGGGCGAGGCTACCGACAAAGACAAAGATGGCAATGAGGAAAAGCCGCGCTTTGCGCCCCTGCCAGAGGGTAAGCGGCTTGATGACGTGACGCTTGAAGAGGCTTTGGAGCTATTTAAACTGCCGCGCGTACTGGGCCAAACTGCCGATGGCCAGGATATTAAGGCCAATTTTGGCCGCTTTGGACCGTATATCCAGTGGGGCAAGCTCTATGCTTCGATTAAGCCTGATGATCCATTTACGGTTACGCTTGAACGAGCCAAGCAACTTATTGCCGAAAAAGAGGCGAGCGAGAAAGCTAAAAATATTCATATTTTTGAGAGTGGCATCAAAGTGTTAAATGGCCGCTTCGGTCCCTATGTGACCGACGGCAAGAAGAATGCTAAGATCCCCAAAGATACCGATCCCAAGGCATTAACCGAGGAACAGTGCCAGGAGCTCCTGGCCGCAGCCCCCGTGCGAGCCAAGCGGCGCCGGATTGTTCGGCCAAACGGCTAATTATGTTTTGAGCTATCTGGCTCTTGT
>JARIHM010000090.1 GCA_029288275.1 Candidatus Saccharimonadota bacterium
ATCTTAAACGAGCTGCCGTTCGTCACCATGGTGCTGGTCGGATCGTTCGTACCCGTCACCTGCACTGGCAGCGTAAAGCTGGTTGGCGCGCCGCTGGCACTTTGGCCGCCGAATGCGTTCTCGCTTCCACCAGCGCCACCGCGGTTAAACCGTCGGCCCAGCTGGCCCGGAGCAATCGATGATACTAGATTGGTACTGCTTGAATCGAGCCGGTCGCCCAGGCTCTCAACCGTTTTCACCACATGGGCCGTGCCCGCGACTTTGGCCACATCATCGCTCGTGAGCGGATTGCCGCCGCCTTCAAACCCACGTGCGCCGGCCGGCGATACGGTAATCGTATTGCCAATCGAGCTCTTCACGCTAGCAATGCGCGACTGCACTGCCCGCATCGATAGCAGCATCACCAGGGCCAGACCAATGCTAATGGCCAGAATTAACGTAATGGAAAAGCTGCGGATGGTATTTCGGAAGGCGTTCCGCACGCCTCTGGCAACTGCGCTCACCGGGGTCTCCTTATGTGACTACTCTCAAGGAAACAACGCAGGGCTGAGAAATCGCTTAAGAAGCAAAAGCCCAAGCCGGAAACCCGGCTCGGGCAAAAGAATCCTCAGTCCTCTACACGTACGATGCGATGGAGCGGCACAGCCGAATCGATGATTACTGTCCCGTCCTCGAGGGCATCAAACATCTGGTCATCCCCCTCGGGACCCAGCATGCGCGGGGGAATCAAGATACCCGAGCCCAGTCTAGTACCTCCGGCCAGAGTGTTGCCATCACCAATGTAGCAGCGATGTCCGATCTCACAACCGCCTAGAACCCGACAACCCGACCCAACCGAGGTATGAGAACGAATCTTGACGCAGTCCCCGATAGTGGTAAAACTTTCGATACGAACCATGTCACCGAGTACGACGCCACTGCCGAGAACGCAGTGTGCACCCACAACCGCGCCGAAGCCGATCTCAACGTAGCGGCCAATCTCGGCATCTGTGGCAACGAGCGCGCCATTATCCAGCACGTAAAACGACTGCATAATCTCGGAGCTCGGGGTCCATGGATTCCTGAGGCTACGGATTACAGCGCGAACAATTTGATCACCGACAAACCGAGGAGAGTCCTTGCGCCGATCAACCACCGTTCACCTCCACAAGTAGGTGCCAGACTTGCCTATGATAAAACTATTCTGCTTAGTGTCAACATCTAAGCTCAACCGGCTGCGCTTGCCTACTCGTAGCGCAAGGCGTCGATCGGATTGAGCCGGGCTGCCTTGGCCGCCGGGTAGATACCAAATACTAGGCCCACGACGCTGGACACGCCCACCGCCAAAAGAATTGCACCAGGCGTAATCACCGGCGTAATATTAATGATTTTGGCTGCTACAAGGCCAATTAATCGACCCAAGCCAATGCCCAACAAACCGCCCATCAGCGTAAGGAGCAGTGCTTCGATCACAAACTGGCCCAGAATGTCCGAAGTCCGCGCGCCTACGGCCTTGCGCAGACCAATTTCGCGCGTGCGCTCGGTTACACTTACCAGCATGATATTCATAATGCCAATGCCACCAACCACCAGCGAGATGGCAGCAATACCGGCGAGTAGCGAAGTAAGCAAGCCCGTGATGGTCGTGACCGCCGAGAGTAAATCTTTGGCGCTAGCCACGCTAAAATCGGCCAGCTTGGCATCGCTAATGTGGTGCGTGCCAAGCAGCGTCTTCTGAATATCAGCCTTGGCGGCATCAACATTGTTTTCGCTGATAGCCTGAACCGTCAAACTGCTGAAATTACTGACGCCAAAGGTAGCCATAGCTGCCGGATACGGCACAAAGGCCTCAGCATTGGGGTCTACAAAGCTGCTCTCATCGGCCTTACCTAGCACACCCACCACCCGGTAGGTGTCAGTATCGATCACCAGCGACTTGCCCACCGCAGCCGTAGTGCCAAAAACGTCCTGCGCAAATTGACTGCCCAGCACCACTACTTTGGCGCTGCTCGTGATATCGCCGGCCGTAAACAACGTACCCCCGCTGACGTTTAGGTTGGCGATATCAAAGTAGCTGGGCGTGGTGCCGATCACCGTCATGCGGCGCTGCTGGCCACCGGCCGTAAAGATGGCCGAGCCGCTCACGTTGCCACTAACCGCTTTGATTTTGGGATGTGCGGTGGTGTCCTGCAGCGCTTTGAGGTCAGTCACCGTCAGCGTTGAGGCGGCTTGATTAAAACCACGGCCACCGCCAGAGCCTGGGCCGTTCTTATCGCCGCCCGCTTGCGACTGGCCGCCCGCCGCTGGCCCAAAGCCCTCGCCCGGCTGCACGGTCAAGTTTGAGGTTCCTAGTTTTGATACCTGCTTGGTCACACTCGACTGCACACCGGTACCAAGCGAGATCAGCGCGATTACCGAGCCAATGCCAATAATAATGCCCAAAATTGTCAAAAAGCTTCGCCCCTTATTGCGCAAGATGGCTTTGAGTGATTGTTTTATAGCTTGATAAAGCTTCATTTTGCCTTCTCCTGGACTACACCGTCCCGAATATAAATGATCCGATCGGCATAGGCAGCCACATCTGGCTCATGAGTAATCAGTACCACGGTAGCACCAGCCTTATTGATATCGCGAAATAGCTTCATGATCTCCTCAGACCGCTTAGTGTCCAAGTTACCAGTAGGTTCATCGGCCAGAATAATAGCCGGATCCATGACGAGGGCACGAGCAATCGCCACTCGTTGCACTTGGCCACCGGAGAGCTGGTTACTCTTGTTACTGAGACGGTCGGCCAATCCTACGCGCTCAATCAGCTGCTTGGCTCGACGTTGCGGGTCTTTTACCTTGCCGTAAATGGTGGGTAATAGCACATTTTCCAGCACTGAGGTACGGGGCAACAGGTTAAATTGCTGGAACACAAAGCCAATCTTCTGATTGCGGATCTCGGCCTGCTTACGCTTGCTGATTGTACTGACGTCTTGGCCATCCAGCTTGTAGAGGCCGCTCGTGGGCCGGTCGAGCAATCCAATAATGTGCATAAGCGTGGATTTACCCGAGCCAGACGGGCCCATGATGGCTACAAATTCGCCCTTCTTAACCGCCAGATCCACTCCATCCAGAGCCGCCGTATCTTCATCGCCTGTGCGGTAGAGCTTGCGGATATCGGTCAGTTCGATAGCATTCATGCTTTGCATCATACCCCAGCAGCTACCCTAAAACCACTTCTCGCGGTGGCGCGGCAGCAGCCGGCGCAGCAGGAAGCGCTCACGATCGCGCGTGCGTACAAGGCGGTCGAACCAATGATCATGTCCGACCGGCCGCACCAGCACCGTGGTCATGCCCACATGGTTGGCGCCCCAGATGTCCTGGATAAGCTTGTCCCCGATCATCACGGCCGACTTAGGGTTGTCCTGGGCGCCGGTGTGGCGCAAAATGCGTCGGTAGTACGATGCGAAAGGCTTCATGCTCCAGCTCTGCGGCTTCATCACATCAATACCAATAGCCAGACCAAACCGGCTCAGGTCGCGTCGGCTATTGCTGGCCAACCGCACACAGCAGACCTCAGGCCGCTTTTTGAGCGCCAGCAGAAAGGTGCGCGTACGCTCATCTAGGGCCGGCTTGCCAAATGACACCAGCGTGTTATCGATATCAAACACAAAGTGGCGCACGCCCTGCCGGAACAGCTCCGGATAGTCAATGTCGCGAATGCTGGGGGCAATATAGTTAGGCACCTTGCTCAGTGAACGCTGACGCAGCTCGTTTTGTTTGGGCGGGTAGACTTCGTCCATGGCCATATTATACGCGAGGGGGCCGGGAATGGACGCGAGTACTTTGAGAGTATGGGCCATTTTATATGAGGCTACTATTCCCATGACCAGTCGTGAGATGATCTATCCATCCTCGATCATGCTTGCGCTTAATCGTGATTTCGTGTATAATCTACACTATTATGCGAGGCGCACGGTGAAGGCTTCATTTGCCCATCCCCTACCCAATATTCGTTTGATGGTTGACGTAGTAATCTTTACGATTGCTGATGGTCAGCTCAAAGTGCTATTGGTGAAGCGTACGAATGAGCCATTTCTAGACCAGCCGGCGCTGCCCGGCGGCTACCTGCAGGAGGGTGAGGTCTCGCTGGAAACCGCCGAACGCGTGCTACGCGACAAAGCTGGAGTAAGCGGCGTTTACATGGAGCAGCTGTACACCTTTGACGCGCCGGACCGCGATCCGCGAGGTCGCCACATCTCGGTGGTGTACGTAGCGCTGGCGCCCGAGGAACAGCTCAAGGACCACCAGGCCATGCTCTGCGCTATAGATAGCTTGCCTAAACTAGCCTTTGATCACGCCGAGATGATCGAGTATGCCCGTAAACGACTGCAGGCCAAGCTCGAGTACACCAATGTGGCGTTCTCGCTTTTGCCCAGATTGTTTACCTTGAGCGAACTGCAGCAAACCTACGAAATTATTCTGGCCCGCGTGCTTGATAAACGTAACTTCCAGAAGAAATTCTTGTCACTGGGTCTTATCGAGCCGACGAGTGGGCAAACCAAGGGTGGTCAACACCGGCCGGCGCGGTTATACCATTTTAAGAACCATCGACCGACCGAGCTGAAAAAATTCTTTTGACTCACTAGATTGGCCCGACATAGACTTTTTCAATTTTTATGCTAAAGTAATAATAATCATAAGCCTGCCAACCTAGAGGCACCCATAAACTCTCGAGAGCTTAGGATCGACTTATGAGCACCCTTTCCGCTGAAGGCAGTGACCAGTTGGTGTATCAGCTCAGCCTGGTCCTCAGCGACACCTGCGACAGTGGCTTTCTCAACTGCCATGTCGACTTGCTACGGACTCTGGCCGAGCGCCAGGGTGTATCACTGGCAGATCTCGGCATCACCGAAACCGATCTGGAGGAGCTGCGTGAGGCCGCCTACCGGCGGACCATCGCCCAGCACCTCACTCTCTGGCGTAGCGTGGGGAGCGATCCCAGCTATGTCAACTGCACCATAACGCTCAAGCGGCTGCTCCGCGAATCCGGCCTCGACATGGCGAGCTTCGCCTTCACCGAGGCAGAAGCAAGCATTCTGGCCGAGCGGACTCCTCGCACGCTCTGATAAAGACTCGGCCGGAACAGGCCCCTACGCATAACACGTGGGGGCCTTGTTTTATGGTGAATCCCAGCAAGTAGTTGCACCTCCGCTTAAACACTAAAAATAATTTTAGCGCTTGAGTAGAGGCCCAGCCTCGGACGAATCCGAAGCTGGGCTTTGTGATGGCGCTGAGGTAGGCTCAGGCGCCGAAGCCGCCCAGAGCCGCTTGCGAGAAGGTCTGATTGGCCATGGCCTGCGAGGCCCGCACCATTGACTGGCTGAAGGCCTGGAAGGCGCGGCGGATCTCGCTGGGCGAGTTCTGCGGCGTCAGGATGCAGTCGGTCGGAAAGCCCATCTGCGTGAAGACGCTGTGAAAGTCGGTGGTTCCGTCATCGATGCCCATACCCAGGAAGCCATGCTTCTCGCTCTGGAGCATGGGCTCGACCAGCTGGCGGATGTCGCCTGGGCTGCGGTACCGCATGGAGTGCTGGTCGTTACCATCACTCACTACGGCGGTGACCGCGCGAGCAGCCACGCCGCCCTGCTCGAACTCCGTCATCTTGGCCGCCACGCCCGTCAGGGTCACGGCCAGCTGGTCGTACAGCGGGGTACCGCCGTTAGGGTTGTAGTTGTGAGCGTTGAGCAGTTCGGCCTCATCCAACGATCGGTAGGGATACAGGACGCCGTGCTGAGTACCAGCGCTCGCGTTGAGATAGCGGCAGGACACCAGCACGCTGGCCGACTGCTTGGAATCCCGGAGGGACTGGACGATCTGGTTGTGGCCGTCGCGCACAGCCTCGGTGTTGCCGCTCACAAAGCGGATCGAGGCACTGTCATCCAGCAGCAGAGTCACCAGCAGCACCTCGGCCGTGGTGATGTCATCCAGGCTGACGTGCCCCAGGCCGGCCTGAATGGCCGGGCCCAGCGTATCGGCCGTCAGCTGAAGCGTCCGGGTAGCGTTGTCGCCCAGGCCGGCATCGCCCAGCAGGGCCTTCAGATCAACGGAATTGCTCATGGCAAACTCCTTGGGTTTGAAGGATGGTCGGAGCGCAAATCGGCGCCCCGACCGCAAAACAGTTTATCTACCGTCAGAGACGGATACCGGGCCAGCTTTCGATCGGGTCGGTCGACTTCACCACGTGCATGCCGGCCGCCCGGAACTTGTCGAAGGCCGCGTCGGCATCCTTGGTGTAGTCGAGCCCCGGCACGACCACCGGCGAGGTGCAGTCCTCCAGCAGATAAATCTTGCTGGCCAGATCCGGGTCCCGCTGAGTAATGTCCTCGAGCAGGTCATCGATGGTCCAGGCCACACAGTGACTCTTGGCCTGGCCAAAGATCACCAGAGCATCGTAGTCCAGCAGCTGCCGGATGAAGTTGACGTTACGCGGCACAGGGGTGCCGTCGACCAGCTTCGTAACCTCCGGACCCAGCACCGAGTAATTTTCCACCCAGGGGTTGGTGCCCTTGACCTCGAAGTTGGTCTGAGCGCCGCGGGCCACAGCGTGGAAAAACGCCGCCTCTTCGATACCCGGCACCAGGTTGTGGCCCTTGCCGCCCAGCATGCCGTGGAACGGCCAGATGGTCAGCGGATAGCGGCCACGAGCCGCCAGGGCCTCCACATAGTACTGCAACTGGCGCTGAGCGGCCATCAGATTGACCTTGAGGGCCGAGGCCATGAACGGGCTGGCCTTCCAGGCACCCTGCTTGACGTCGTCCACCGACACCAGAGTAAACGGAGCCGGATGTTCACCGGCATCGTTCACCAGGAACAACGGGTGGAAGGTAGCGTAAGCCCGGTGTGTGTCGAGCGTGAAGTTCAGCTCAGTCAGCCGCGCCAGGTTGCGGTAGAGAAACTCCACCGTGCGCACCGAATCTTCCTTGGCGCCTGCGCCCGACTGACCGGCCACGAACAACTCGCCGTGAGGGTCGCAGAAGGTATTCTGCGCGTCGATGCCGAGCGCACCGATCTTGAACGTATCGGTAGCCGCAGCCTTGAGGCCGTGCTGCCGGCGCCAGGCCAGCGCCGCCTCCTGAAGCGCGGTGTAGTCCAGCCAGCGCTTAGTGTCCGACACCTTGTCGGCACGGTAATGCGGTGGCAGAGGCAGATCCATGACAGTCATCACAATCTCCTTTTTGAGTGACTACTTGATGCGAAGCAGCGTGATGTCCTGGCCCGAGATGGCATGAATGCCATTGGGTCCCGGCAGCAGCTGCGTAGCTTGATCAACGAAGGGCTCAGTGTCGGGAAAGCGCTGGCTCACCCGCAGATCGCCCGCCTCCACGGTGATGCGCACAATACCTTCATCGGTGGCGGCAAACAGCGACTGGCCGCTAGCAAACCGGCCCCGAATACCCTGGGCTAG
>JARIHM010000091.1 GCA_029288275.1 Candidatus Saccharimonadota bacterium
CGACCTCCTGGCTGGCTCGGCGCTGGCGGTTCAGACCCTCTAATTCTTCGGCAATCGCCAGCGCCTCGGCCGGATCGGCCGTGGTCACGAGCTCCAGCGACCGGGCCGCGTGTTCCAGCCGCCCCGCTGCATTCATACGCGGCCCTAGCACAAAGCCCAAATGATGAGCCGTAATCTGGGTGATATCCACACCACCCACTGCGGCCAGCGCCCGCAGGCCCACCCGGCGTGTCCGCCGCATCACCAGCAGGCCATAGTGCGCTAGTACACGGTTCTCTCCCACCAGATCAACCACATCGCACACCGTGCCCAGTGCAGCTAAATCGAGCAGCCATTTTTCTTGGCCCGCGGCCGGTTTGCTCGTCCGTATCTGCAAGGCCTGGGCTACCTTAAAGGCCACCCCGGCGCCACATAGCTCCTTAAAAGGATATGCATCATCCAGCCGTTTAGGGTTTATGACCGCCACCGCCTCCGGCAGCACAGCTGGCACGGCGTGATGATCGGTAATAATCAGATCTAAGCCATGCGCACGTGCCCAGTCGGCCTCAGTCACACTAGTGATGCCGCAGTCCACGCTAATCACCAGCTGCGCGCCCTCTGCCTGCAGCGTCTCGAGCGCGGCCTGATTAATCCCATAGCCCTCTTCAAATCGGTCTGGAATGTAGCTCCGTGCCTCTAACCCCAGCGCCGCCAGCGTCTCGAGCATAATAGCCGAAGCCGTAATACCATCGATATCGTAATCGCCATACACCACCACCCGCTCACCAGCCGCCACCGCTGCCTCGATCCGGTCCACAGCTGCCGTCATGTCGGTCAATAGGTAAGGATCATGCAGATGCTTATCATAGTGCGGCCACAAAAAATCGCTCATCTGCTCCGGCGCCAACCCTCGTCGGGCCAAGATGTCAGCCACCACCGTTGGAATCACTTGTGCTGCCGTAGATTGAGACATGACGTTAGTATAGCAAGCAAATGGCCCCGGAGCTTCGACTCCGGGGCCCGCGCACTACGGCAGACCATCCGCCTCACGCCAAAAGAAGTGCAGGAACTCAGCCATACGTGCCCGCCGGAATTCAGCAATCCGTCGACCGGTCGTTGTACGCAGCGAACTACCCAGCTGCTGCAATCGTCCATAATGGTCATTCAGGATCGGCCCTTCGCCAACTGTGCACTCTTGAGGATGATGTCGACATTGCTCCTCCAGGGCCGGGTCGTAGAGTTCACGATCCGCACGACCGCCCTGAAGCACCAACTGCAAAAGTGCCAGAATGCCCAGCTCGTCAAGCACCACTGCATCATGCATTGCCATGGCTACCGTCGTTTCGCCGGATCCCTCGCGCCGCATAATCTCACGAGCTAATGCCTGAATGCGCGCCCATCGCACCTTCTCCTCGGGCGATTCAGGCAAAGCCATCTGCGCAGTCAGATCGTCACGAATTGCTTTCGCGATTGGATCCACCCGCGGCTTCATGCTGGTCATGATGTGCTCCTCGCTCCTCGGGGTGCCTGCACTATATCATATGGTTACAATTGACGCCGCTCATGCTTTGTGGTTAATTGTATCAACAACGTTCCTTCTTAGTTTGGTAGGGGGTGTACTATGGGCCGCAAGAACCGGCACCGCATATCGTTCGTGCCGTTGATTATCCGGACCGATCAGGACGGCGACCTTCGGACCTACATCTCACATGCGCAGCTGTCAAATGGTCAGGTTATCATCCATCACGGTGATAACCTAGATGATGAGCCCGATCTAACGGCTGCCGGCCGGTACGTCGTTGAGCAGCTCCTTCAGCTACCGGGCATCAAGGTCATCATGGCGTACGGCCGTGAGCTGCACGTCCATGTCTTTGAGTTGGTCGACTGGTATCAGGACGGTTGCGACTTGTTTATTCTGGACTGCTACACCACCCTTCTACTCTTGCGCCCCAAACGCCAGCGCCTAGCCGTGGAGCGACTACGCCAAGTACGCGACCACAAGGGCAAGACCGTCTGGGTCGATGACGATGAGGGAGCGGCCTGATGAGACCGCCGCCCTGAGGCCTGAAGACAAGTCTTCAGGCCTCAACCATGCCTACAGTCGCCGCCACTTGCGCCGGTAATTATCGAGCGCCTCCCAGCCAAACAAGAGAACGAGCAGGCAGCTCGGGATAATCTGCACTACCAGCGTAAGGTTATCGTGCACGATAAAGTAGTTCTCCTGGTGCGTGATTGCCCCAGCCACACCATCAAGCATCACAAGGTACAGGTAAGGCATGCCAGTCATAGCCAGTACCGCCGCCCACACGCTCCGTCGCAAAATGCTACGCGTTAACAGGGCGCACAACACTACTACCAATACGCCGGCTGCAAAACCGGTGAGCGGATCAACCAGCATGGCATCAAAATCCGGATAGCCGTAGGCATAGGTAGAGTTCAGTATCAGTTTAAAAAGGTTGGCCACCGCCGCTACCACGGTAAGTATGAGCGCCGCCCAGCCGGCCCAGGTGGCACCGCGAAATTGGCGTGCGACTTCTTTCATGCTGCTTCGCGCTTGTCGTTGCGCCGGGTGAAGAAGCGTTTCACGCGCGCGCTAAGGCGGCGCTCCTTACGCGCTTTCGCTTCCTGATAATTACGAATTTCAGTCGCAAAGTACGTTCGTTGCAGATAGTCTCGCGCCGCCTTCAATCCTCCTTCATAGTCGAGCTTATGCTCCTCGGTAATGATCTTATCGAGCTTTAAGAGAATCCTTGGTTCAAACGCCTCCGATAAATCACGCTGGAGTTTGCCCCAGGCATCCGTTCCCCCACCACGGGGGTCATAATTCTCAAAGTAAGCTTCACGAAAATCCTGTCGCGGCACCCGGTGCTCTAAATGTTCCAGAAGGGATTGCTCAAGCCGATAAATTTGGCTTGCCCGAGCTGTTGCCTGATAATTATTTCCCTCGACCTCTGTTGTGAGGCTCTCGGTCATTGCCTCGTTGAGCCATCTGAATCGGGATGTAGGGATGACGGTCTCTCCGCCCGCTTTCTTGGCAACCCGGGTCTCACCCATACGGAACCCAATTCGGATATTATCAATACGCGCGCCCTCTTCAATCTTGCTATTGAGCCGCGGCGTGCGGCCAGAGAGAGCATGCATCAGCTCGTGTTTATAGCTATGAGCCAAACCTAAAGGCGAGGCTTCAGGCCGGGCGCTTAAGGCGACACTAAAGGTTGCATCTTTATAGAGGCCTCCTTCAGCATACGTATCACTCTCCGGCGGTGATTCATAAGGGTCAAAAAAGTCGACTGTCAGCCGATCGGTACGCTCCTGGATAGCCTGGCGAGATAGGCCAAGACCGCCGTGCTGTTCGGCAAATGTGGCCAGCCTATCAACAAAGGCAGACCGTACGGCTTCCATTTCCTGAGCAAGGTGCTCATGCTGAGCATTCGTTGTCTCTACGTGGTAGCGCAGGTAGGTTTGATACTCTTCAGGCGTCAATGAAGTCAAGGCTTGGTGGACGCTAGGAAACTCATCCGGCCAACGCCCCGGGAAGACCTGTTGTAGCTCAGCCTGAACCGGCTTGCCAATATTCTGGGGATACCGCTCTGCTCGGACGGCTAACTGACTGCAGTTAGTTCGGAGCGCATGGGTCATCGTTGCTCGATTCTCCGGCGTCGACTCCGCTTGATCAATCTGTTGCAAGAGTCGAGCACCGTAAACCTCATTTGGCTCGTGCTGAACATATTCGAGCTCAACCTGATACCGAGGATCGCTCTCGCTCACACGCTCTGGAATGGCACGAGACGCTTCAGTAGTTTGCTTGAGCCGATGCCGAGCCTCTTGTACACGCTGCATCTGCTCAGCCTGAGGTTGTTCCGAGGAAAGGGCTGGTGAGGTGGCTTCGTGAAACTGGTTGACCTGATTTATAGGAGTAACAAGCCCTTCACCAAGCCGTACTGATTCCCCCCGCCCTTCCTGCCGTGGTCCGCCGTGCTCCATCACGCGCAGAGCCTAAAACTTGCGTGCTAGGAAGTAAAAGTTGGGATCGCTACGGCGGACAAAGCCAATCGGCAGCTCGGGGGTACGGGTGGTTGGTCGTGGCCGGTACGTAGTGGGCCGACGACGATTGTGAATTAGTGTGTCAATCAGGCGTCTCATAGCGCTTTACTCCCCCGCCGCGCTTGACTCTTCAGCACTAGCCCTTGCAGCTCACGGTAGAGCGCAAACCGCGGGTTGGCCGCGTAGACCTTGCTGTTCCCCTCCAACTGCACCTTCACAAAACCGACCTCCGCGAGTCGCTTAAGCTCTCGCTGCACGTTGCCGGGGTCTTCCTTGATCATTTTGGCAAGGCCGCGCACGTGCATCCGGAAGTCGGGATACTTGGTGTAGATGACGATGATTTTACGTCTGGTTTTGGACGTGATAAAGAGTTCTAGCATCGGTTTTGTTTTAAAAAGTGTTGTTAATTTGACTTTACACCTACCATAAGCAGAATGCAAGTCTTTTTTACAACAGGAGCCAAGGCAAGAAAATGCCTGCCTTTACGAGATAGCAAAGGCAGGCAGCCGATTAATCAACCGGCAAAGTCTGGACGTGCGCCCAGAGGCAGGTTAGCAGCTCACGGTGGCCGCCGTGCAATGGCAGGCCCGCGAGTAGCGCCTGATTAAGTGGCAGCCATTTGGCCTCTCGCGCCTCGCCTGGCTGGGGTTTCAGTGGCAGGTCCATCCGGCTCGGTTCAACTCGGCAAACATACAGGTTACCCTCGGTCCAGGCATGGGCCTGGCCACTGCCGATCTTGGTGCTGCGAATAAGCGTCCACTGGTCGGTTGGCCGGAGCCTAAAGCCGGTCTCTTCACCTAGCTCGCGCGGTGCCGTGGCACTGGGCAGCTCGCCCAGATCGCACATGCCGCCGGGGATGGCCCAGCGACCGCCATGCCAACGCTGCATGAGCAGTACAAACCAGTGGGAGCGGCGGCAAGCCACCACGGCAGCATCGGCCGCCCAGTTAGGCCCAAGCCGCCAGTAGCCACCGCTGAGGACGTTACGGCCGCTGCGGCCGCCGGGGTTAAGCGGTCGTCCGTCGGTGTCGCAGCGTACCAGCCGGCCGTCGATGTGGTAGTAGTTGACCGGCTCGGCCGGCCGTTGCCAGGGCGGCGCCCAGCCGTAGCGCTCGGCCTCGCGCAGAACGCGAGCTTCAATCCAAGCCGGCGCTTGGCTGTAGTACTCCGGCCACGGGGTGTCCCAAGACCGCAAGTGCTCGGGCACCAACAATTCAGCCAGGCCCTTGGGCAGGTTGGCCGCCCAATCCATATCATCCGGCTCAGCCACCCAGATGGTTCGCTCGACCGGCCAGTCCACTTGCAGTTTACGCACAGGTATCTCCCCACAGAACAGACATGGACCACGACATTATTACCTAACGTCCAGAGAAAAGAAAGGCCCGCCCGCTCCAAGGAGCAGACGGGCAGCGGACAAGCCCCAGCCGTTCAATTGGCAAAGTAGACCATTAAGCCAAAAGCAACCAAGCCAATGATGGCCAGAATAACCAGCGCCGGCGCTCCACCGTCTTCGGCCGCACCGCGCCCCAACCAAACAATCAAGGCACAGATGGCAAAAATCCAGGCGCAAGCTGCTGCCGCGGTCTGATTGGGCGCCTGCCACCATGTATCGGCCAAAAACCACAGGTTCATGCCGACCTCCTAGCCGATCATCGGGCGCCTGTACCGGTACTATAGCAGGAATTACGCAAAAGGGCCGGTTTCTCAGGGATTAACCCTGGAAACCGGCCCGAGCAGCCTATCCGTTCATACCAAGCGCCGGTTGCGGCTGAGCACTCGGATCATTGCAGCGCACTGCCAGCTGTGTTTGGTGATAATCAAGCTGAGCCGCCAGACGGGCCGCCAGCTTGAGCTCCACCTGCCGTTGCCGCAACCAAGCATTCGCCTGGCGCGTCAACTGGCCACAGAGCTGGCGCAGATCCAGCCCGCTCTCGGCCAAACCAAGAGCCGTCGTTTCCTCCAGTGCCACCCCGATCAGCCGGCGCGGCCGTGCCTGGCCTACCCATTCGGCATGCGGCTCCAGCTCGATCCGTAGCCATTGCCACGTACCAGTTCTCGTAAGAACCCAGGTTTGCCTAGTATCAGCCTTGTCTGTCGTCCATTGATCGCCAAACAGCCCCTCAAGCTTCCAGTCGGGCTGCACTGGATCAGGACCCGGCAATTTCTGCAGCTTCGTTCCCGAGTACACTACCTCGCCTAGTCGCGGCAATGCAGCCGTCACCAGATGCGGAAGCAGATCGCGATGCCACCGGCCCAGCCACAGCTGCCATTCAGCCGTCTCCACCGGAGCAGTGCTGGCGAGCTCCATGAGTCTCCTTTCGAGTGGGTTCACTCCAGAAGTGCCTGGACCACTATAGCGTCCGTTTCCAGATTACGCAAACCCCCTCATTTGACTCATTGCGATATTTATGTCACAATCACGCCGAAAGCTCCCCTTCTCCAAGCCAAAGAGGGATGCATGCACCTCACCACCGATACTCCGCCCACCGCTCCTGGCGCTCAGCGCCGCCGCCGCTACCCTCGCTGGCAGACCAATCTGGTTGCGATCGGTACCATCCTGCTCGCAGGAGCAATGATTGTGGGAGTGGGCTTTGCCATTGGCCGTCTCATTCTGAGCGCTCAGGCCGTCTCGCCTCCGGCTGCTGATTGCCATCACCCCAACCGAGTGGTCGTAGCCAAGGCTATAGCCGACGGTGGCGTCCATGCCGCCGCCTACGACGTGGTCCAGAACGGCCTCAATACCCTCGATTACGGGTTTACGATTGAGGCCCGCCAGACCGATCACGTTCTAGCCGTACAGGTAAGCCCAGGATCAGCCCCGCGCACCACCCGGCTGTGCTCTGCCTACGTTCAAGTACCTGGCCAGAATGGTCAGCCGGCCGCGCTCCAGCCCACCATGGTGCAGAGCGATCCTGCTACCGGTTATCGAGCCCAGGCTCTGCTCGATCCTCACCAACAGCATTGGCTGATTGTCATCTACTTGGCCAACACAGCTCGGCCCATCGGCGCTCCCGTTGGCTGGCTCCCGCCGGATAACTCGTGAGGCTGGCATTCTGCCGTCAAAGGCCGCGAATAAAATTCGCGGCCTTCTTTTTATGCTGCAATTCTCTTCGTATCGTTGACTTATACATAATAATCTTGTATAATTGTATACAAGTTCAGCAAATGAGCCCTGCACCTTCCGAAGGGAATGACCATGCGTACGCTCTCGCACATCGCCTTCTCCATCCGCGGCTACCAGGACCAGGCCATCATCATCGCCCAGGTGAGCCTCACCGACGAGCCGGCGATCCAGATCGCCGGCGTCTACGACGGCCTCGTCAGCGATGTCCGGAAGGTCCAGGCGGCCTTCAACGGCAGCTACCAGCTGGTGGTGAACAACACCACGATCATCGAGGCGCACAGCGTCGGCCAGATGCCGGCCACGGGTGCCGCGCTGGTGGGACGGAGGCCCAGCGCCTGCAACGAGCAGTTCCGCCAGCTCAACGAGCAGTTCCGGACCGAGGCCGCGGGCCGCAAGCTCAATGCCCTCCAGCGGCTGGAAGCCCCCGCGCTCGTCCAGCTGGCAGCCTTGCTCCTTCCGTGCCGCCCGGTAACCGTGGCGCGGACCGAGGCTGCGTTCAAGGACCTGCTCAAGCGCCACGCCTGGTCCCTCGACTTCCGCTACGAGGACGAGGTGGTGGTCTACCTGGTCAGCTACGCCTGGCACTGGTTGCTCGCCAACCTCCCGGGCTGCGAGCAGATCGTGCTAGCCATCATCTGACCTCCTTCCTGCCCCTGGCCCCGTCGATTCGTCGGCGGGGCCCTTTCGCGCCTCAAGGCCGATGTATTGATATTATATGAGCTTTATGTTAAAATAGTATAGATAAGTGAGAAACTTTGCACCTCGAGAGAGGAAGTCTTGGTATGTTCTCGTCTCGCGTGTTCAACCCTAGCGAGGGCAGCTTCGCGGTGGTCATGACGGCCATCGACGACGAGCAGTC
>JARIHM010000105.1 GCA_029288275.1 Candidatus Saccharimonadota bacterium
ACGCAGCAGAATAGAGTCGGCATCCAGTGTGAGCAAGAAATCGCTATCGGGGATGACGACGTCGGCCGACTCACCCTTGGCTGCCGGCAGGAGTACCAGGCCGTCAGGAGTGGCTTGCTGGTGGTAGCGACCGCCCATTAGGCCAATGTAGGAGTTTAGGTTCATAGCCTTGTTGGCCTCGTGTGACAGCGAAGCGTATTGCTTGCGCTCAAACACCGCCACTTCGGCGTCAAAGATCCAGGCTAGCCGGCGGTACAACTGCTTTACGCGGTCGGTCGGGAGCTGGGCACCCTCGTGGCTTGAGGCCTTGAGTGCCTCGCCCATGAGGCCCAGCTCCTGGCTTAGGCCGCGCAGGACCTGATCGGCAAAGAATACGTCTACGTGGTCCTCTTGCGCTTCGTGATCGGCCAAGCGGGCGAGCCAGGCAGCAGCCCACTCGTACTGATCGGCCAGCTCGCGAATGGCGGTCGGCTCAACGGCTGATTTTTTGCCCACAGTAAGCTCAAATTGCTTGAGCGCTGTAGCAAACCGGTCGCGCGGCTCGGCGAGCGTATTCATGATATCGCCGGCGATGGCACGCGCCTCTTCCAGGCGGGTAGCCGCCGTGGGGTTCGTGGGCCGTGGATTATCGTCAATCAGGAGAACTGCTCGCATGCTGGGGTACTCCTGTAGCGCAGCCGACAGCATTGTCTTGCGAATAACACCGGGCTCCTCGCTGTATGAGGGTACGAGCACGGTGATGGAAGGCTGATGCTTGGCAAAGTGCCGGTCCAGCTCAGCCCGCGGTACGCGGACATGCTTGGCAAAACGCTGCAGGGCGCCTTGGCGAGCGATCAGGTACATGAGCGCCGAGAAGGTCAGGAAGGTTACGACCACTAGGTAGCCAATGGCCTGCATCGTGAACTCAAAGCTATGCGGACCATCAAAGAATTGTCGGATAATGGTCGAAATAACATAGGCTACCCACAGACAGACCGTTAGCACAATGGCTAGCCGACTGGTGGTAAATTTACGGGTTGATGGTTGGTCATGCACAATCGACAACGGCTCTAAACGGCGCTCAGCGCCCCATTGTCGCCTGGGTCGACGGTGTTGTTTCTTACCTGACGTGGCCACGGTAGGTCCTTCCTTTTGGGCAACCGCACTAAAAAAGCGCAGTCATTTGTTACAAATAACTGACAAAATAAACAATGAAAAACTGTATAACATATGATGCATTTTTGCAAGCTTTGGACGAGAAGAGCCTGGAACAGGATGTTTGGGGGCTCGGGTCACCCCCGCGAGCGGATAACATTTTTCTACCAGCTTGTTAGTACATTGCCCAATGATGTCAGTATCTGGTGGCACCTAGAATGAAATTCATAATCATTTAATCTTTACAGGTAATAGTAGGGAGGGAGCCAAAGAATACAATGAAAGTTCTGACCATTGAAGATGATGATTTAATTGTGAAGGTCTTGCAGCGAGCCCTGGCGCCAACCTATCGGGTGGAAGTAGCCGAGACAGGGTCGCAGGGGATGCACCAGGCCGAAGTAAACGACTACGACGCTATTCTGCTCGATCTGAACCTGCCCGACATGCATGGGTTGGAGGTGTGCCAGTATCTGCGCGAACACAAGGTAGCTACGCCCATTTTGGTGCTGAGCGGGCAATCAAGCGTAGACGATAAAGTGCGATTGCTTGATGCGGGAGCGGATGACTACCTCACCAAGCCGTTTAGCCTAGAGGAGTTAAAAGCTCGATTGCGGACCTTGCTGCGGCGGGGCCTGGAAGGCTCGCAATCGAGCTCACTGAGGGTGGGGGATCTGGTCCTCAATACTGCGGCACGATGGGTTAAGCGGGCCAATCAGACCATCCAGCTGCGGCGCAAGGAGTTCGAATTGTTGGAATATCTGATGCACCATGCCGGTACGGTAGTGACCCGCGAGAGCATCATTGATCATGTCTGGGATGCGAGCGATGTGATGTGGACAAACGCTGTGGATGTACATATCAAGCATTTGCGCGATAAGATCGATCGGCCGTTTGGCCAGCCCATGATCATGACGGTGTATGGAGTAGGGTATAAACTGGAGGCTGCAGCACCTGAGCCGAATGGCGTCGCTCCTCATCGCTCCTATGATCCGGTGGCTTCATAAGTCTACGTCTTAGCTATCTCAAGCGGCAGACCGAGGAAATCGGCATAATCCTGGGCGGCTGGTATGAGCTGCTGCTCGGAGACCGCCTTGGCAACAAAAATATTGAAGCTCATAACGACGGACCGCGGTTTGATGATGCGTTTCCAGGTGCCGACGATCTGGCCATCAACCACAATCATCGGGAAAAAGATGCCATTGCCGCCTGGTACTACCTGATCACGATACTCCAGGTTAAGCTGAGCTGTGCGGTCCTTGTAGCCCAGCAGATACTCATCGAAGCCGGGTAGGAGACAGATACGAGGCTGGGGAGCGATGGGCGCCGCGGCTTCGGCGCTCGTCCAGTAGGTTTTGCCGTCTAACTCCCAGTTGACGAGCGCCGGACCAGCCGCCTGGAGTCCCAGTTTAGCTTGAGTCACGGTGAGTCCCGCCCAGGCGGCCAAATCATGCACCGTGGCTGGACCATGGCTTGTAGCGTAGCGCCGCGCCAGTTCGGCTAGGGCGGCTTCGCCATCAAGGTCGCGCGGCGCCGACGCCCATTCCTCCAGCAGCACAAAGGTTTGTTGCTTGCCGGCCAGCGGGCCTATGCAAATAAGGCCGCGTTGGGCTAACTGCCACAGAATATGATATGTGCGTGGCCCACCAGCAGGCAGACCATGTGTCTCAAATAAGGCCGTAATCTCGGCCCGCGTGCGCCGCTGGCCACCCTGCAGTGCGGCTTGTAGCAGCTCGCCGCAGCGCTCCACCATGGCTTGAGTGAGCCCAAGCTGCCTCAGGCGCCGGCCGTCTGCCGCCACAATGCGTGGTGTCAGAAGCCGCAACAGCCAGCGAGCGTCTTCGGCTGGCACCAGATGAATAGTGCCCCGCATGGGCCAGGTGCGTACTATCTCGCCAGCTGCAATTGCCCGCTCTACCGCAGCCAGGCTGGGCTGTTCTAGCCGCGCGCCTATGGCCCAAACTGCCTGGCCATAATCCTGGGCCTGCAGCGCGCCCATCCAGCGCACTACCTCGGCCGGCGTAGCGCATTTGGCTCCGGCCAGTCGTTGGTTCTGGAGCCGCTGCCAAGCCAGATGTTCTGCAGTTGGGTTGATCATGATGTCACTATATCAATAATCAGCGCGGCGCTATACTGGAAACGTAATGAGGGATAGGTATGCTCAAACTTCGCGAGGCTTTTAGCGGTTTTTCGGTCAATGATTTGGCAGCAGCTAAGGCGTTTTATCACGACACACTCGGCATTGAAGTTGAAGAGACCCCCATGGGCCTCATCTTGCATCTGACGGATGACAAAGTGATCTTTGTTTATGGTAAGGATGATCATCAGCCGGCTACTTACACGATTCTTAATATTCCGGTGGATACTATTGATCAAGCCGTGGCCGAGCTAAAAGCTAAGGGTGTAGAATTTGAGCACTACGAAGGCCTGACCGACAATCAGAACATTGCCCGTGGCCTGGCGGCCCACCGCGGGCCCGATATAGCTTGGTTTAAGGACCCGGCTGGTAACATTCTGGCGGTGCTCAAAGACTCGTAACTATTGGTACCATGGCTCAAGCATTCACCTACTCGAATATCAATCACCGGCCCAAAAGTCTGTGGCTGCGGCTGGGGACGCGCTTCATTAGAAGTATTCGGTTGGTACAGGCGCAGGAGCGGCCGTACGCTGAGGCTTGGCAGTCAGCCAATCGCCGGGCGCTTCAGCAATCAGGGCCGCTCTGGGTGGTGCTAGGAGATTCTATGTCGCAGGGGTTGGGCGCCTCCAGCTATGATCACGGATGGGTGGGGCAGGCGGCTCAATTATTGCGTGCCCGCGGCCGGAATTATCGCATTGTGAACCTTTCGGTGTCGGGCGCGCGCCTCGAAGACGTCATTCGTACACAGCTTCCGGCGCTAGAGCGCCTAGGTCTTCGGCCGCAGCTTGTTACGGTGATGATCGGCTCCAATGATCTGATTGCCCCACGCTACCGTCGCCAGCTACTCACACACTTGGCTCGCCTGCTAC
>JARIHM010000109.1 GCA_029288275.1 Candidatus Saccharimonadota bacterium
GTCGTCGGCAGCGTCAGATGTGTATAAGAGACAGCACCAAGCTGCGACCGCTCGGCCGTCAACGTTGTTACCGTCAGCTGCGAGACTGGCTGAGCCTGATCGCCAACCTGCGAGCGTTGCTGTTGAGTGAGGCCCGGCGCCACCGATGGTGTGGGGTTACTAGGGCTGCTTGGCACCAAAAACTTCACCGCCGCATAGCCGGCGCCACCAAAGAGCGCCACAATGATAGCCGCCACCGCTATGAGCCGCCACAGGTGACGATCGCGCGGAGCTTGAGTTGTAAATGACGGATCTAAAGGCTGAAGTCGATCCATGATGTTTCTTTTGGTTAAAACGTAAGCTTAGTGTACTCGATTTGGAGCATAAGCACAAATAGCCTGGACATCTTGGACGGCATCTTATTCTGCTACTGAACGATCACTTTAAAACGTGTGGTGCTTGCCCTGATCTGTCTGGTAGTCGTGCAGCTCGCTGTCGGTAAACCACAGCGCAATCTCCTGCTTGGCCTCGTCGGCATCGCCCGAGGCGTGGATCACATTGCGAATAGCCCGGTCCTTGGCATCAGTGTAAGCAAAGCTATGATGGGCAAAGTCGCCCCGAATGGTACCCGGCGCGGCGCTCTTGGGCTCCGTAGGGCCTACGATGCGACGAACATTGGCGGCGGCCTCCACTCCCTCTAACACTACGGCTACTACCGGACCTTCAGTTATAGCCTCGGTGGTCGTCTGGAATACTTTCGTGCCCCGGCGCTCTTCCAGGTCAAAGTAGTGCTTACGGGCAAAGTCCTGGTCGATCCAAACCATCTTCATACCCACGATCTTGAGCCCAGCATCCTCGAACCGTTGTATGATACGGCCCACCAGTCCTCGCTGGACGCCATCGGGTTTGACTAAAATTAGTGTTCGTTCCATTATGCAGACTCCTTTTTGCTTACTAATTGCCGAAAATGCTCCGCGGCAGCCTCTGGTTCAGGAGCAATAATAGCCAGCCGGAGGTGCTCCGGTGCTAGCATCTCCTGGGCCACACGCTGCACATCCGCTACCGTGACCGACTCTATCTCGGCGATGGTCTCATCAATTGACTTCACCTTACCGCGCAGCATCAACTGTGTGCCGAGCCGGTCGGCCACTGCCCCGTTAGATTCTAAGCTCATCTCCAACCCCGCTCGCAGTTGCTGTTGAGCCTTATGTAGCTCAGTTACGGCCACTGGCTCCTGGCGCACCCGATCAAGCTCATGCAGCACCGAGGTAAGCGCCTGAGGCACTTTGTCTAGATTAACCCCCGCGTAAGCATGAAACAAGCCGGTATCAACATAATTATTGAGCTCGCTAAACACCGTGTAAGCCAGTCCCTGGCGCTCGCGCACATTAGTAAATAAGCGTGAGCTCATGCCACGGCCCAAAATAGCCGTTAACACCGTAGCCGCGCGATCATCGGGATGGTCGTAAGGATAGGCTCGCGCGCCCACCAAGAAGTGTGCCTGTGCTGTCGGCTTTGCGTGCGTTACCGTTAACTGCCCCGCTGGCGCACCCGTCACGCGGATAAAATTCGGTGTCTCACCAGGCTCAAGCTCGCCCAGCGCAGCTTCCATCTGTCTTACCACGGCATCATGGTCGACCCGGCCCGCTACCGCCACCACCAGATTATTGGGTCGGTACGTCTGCTGCTGGTACGCCTTAATATCGGCCGTGGGTAGGCTATTAATAACCGCTTCCGTTCCAATAATATCCTTGCCCAAGGGATTGTCCGGGAAAATCAATTCTGGCAACAAGGTGCTCACAAACCGAGCCGGATCATCCCGCCATACGTTCATTTCTTCAACGATTACGCCTCGCTCCCGGTCCACCTCGGCCCCGTCAATCAGCGGGCTCTTCACCATATCGGCTAGAATATCCAGCGCCAGCTCGCCATGGCGCTCCGGTACCTTAATGTAGTAGCACGTGAGATCCTCGGAGGTATAAGCATTGTTGTAGCCGCCTACCGCGTCCACGGCCTCAGCAATCACCTCGGCTGACGGATACTTAGCCGTACCCTTAAAGAGCAGGTGCTCCAAAAAGTGCGACACTCCACCGTTGGTCTCAAAATCTTCGTAGCGGCTGCCTGTGCCCACCACGATGTTGGCCGTCAGGCTGCGCGCATCGGCCAGATCGGCCGTAATAATCCGCAGGCCATTGGCGAGCGTTGTTTGTTGTATCTTCAAGCGATTGTCCTACGTTCGATGCGTCTTACTATACCAGATGCCAAGGCCGCTCAGCACAAAGAGTGCCACCATGACGATGCCGGCCGTATTCAATACCTGCGTGAGGCCGCCAATGCGGTTGGCAAGCAGCGACCCTAAGCCTACCAGCGCAATAGTCCAAATGATATTGCTCGTTAGATCCAAGATAAAGAACAGGAGCGCTCGCATGCCCCCGAAGCCAGCCACATAGCCCATGTAGCCATGCACGCCCGGCACATACAAACCCCCGGCCACCAGCGGCGTGCCGTGACGCTTAAACAACTTGTGCATCCGCCGCAGCTTGGCATGGTCAATCAGCACAAGATGACCATAGCGCTCCAGCACGCCCGTGCTCCCCTGGCGTGCTAGCAAATAGGCTACAAACAATCCCACCACCTGCGCGATCACCGCTACTACCACGACGGCTACAAAGTTGAGACCCGCCGCCCGTGTTAGCATACCTGCGAGCGGCAACAATACCTCGGCCGCAATTGGAATACCCAGACAGTTCAAAAACACACCGATGGCCAGCCCCACATAGCCGTAATGCTGCAGTAGCTGGGCCGCCACTCCGCCAGAATTCATGAGTCGCTCTTGCCCCGACGCCACCACAGATGGCGGAAGTGCCACGCCACCAATCCCAGTACAATAATGGCCCCAATAAGCGAAAACCGGCTGGCTAGCTGGTCAATCACACTTAGGTTTTCTCCCACCACATAGCCAAAATACATCAACAGGGCCGTCCAGACCGCCGAGCCGATCGCGGTAAAGATCACGAACCGGCTTACGCGCATCTCGGCCACACCGGCAGGAAAAGCGATCACTCCGCGGATGCCCGGGATGCACCGCCCTACCATCGTTAGCCACGGACCATATTTCTCGAACGCCCGATGCGTATGCCGCAGGTCGCGCTTACTAATGAGCACGTATTTGCCATACTTCTCAAGCACCGGCTCCCCGCCATACCGGCCGATATAGTACCCGATGAGGCCACCCACTAGCTGAGACAGTGTGCCAATGATGAAGATAGCCCACAGATTAAAGCGCCCGTGCAAGGCCAGTACTGTAGCCAGCGGCACCAATACTTCGCTCGGAATCGGCAACGCGGTACTATCCACCACTAGACCGATTACCAGACCAGTGTAGCCCAAATGCGAAATCAGATCGGTGGCAACTTGGGTGAGGCTGGCTGACATAGTTTGTATTATACCTACAACTAGGAACGAAGATCTACCTGGTGTTTCAAGGCTCGGCCCTGCAGGTTCTGCGGATCGATAGTTAGCGCGCGGCCAACACAGCGACGCGCCAGCGTTAGATCATTGGCTTTTAGGGCGATATTGCCCCGCAGCGCCCATAGGTTGGCCACTAGTGGCCGCACTGATCGATCGGTCGAACGGTTCGCAATTACGTCATCAGGGTATTGGCTTAACATAGTTTGAATCACACTAATAGCTTCGTTGGTTCGGCCTTCAGCCGCCAGTAAATTAGCCAGGTCGCCCGCATAATCAGGGTGGTTATAGGGATCAAGTTTGAGGGCAGCGCGGAAGGCTCGTTCGGCCCCGGCCGCATCTCCCTGAGCTCGCAGTACCCGGCCTTCTAGCTGGTGATGTTGGGCATCATGCGGATCTTCACGCTCAGCCTGGCGCGCCCGGTCCAGCGCTTCGGCCAGGAAGTCTCGACTGCCAGGCGCGCTGATGAGGCCCTGCGCATATAGGTCAATGCCCTCAGCGCTTATTACATCTGGATTGTAGACCAGTTGGCTATGCGCCTGAGCGTATTGATTGCCAGCGGTAGCGTAGTCACCATTACCCTGGCTCGCCTGTGCCCGCTGCGCCCATACCGCACTTTGGTACAGGCTGATGGTCGGCGCCAGTAACACTGCCGCTAGCAAGGGCAGGCGCCAACCCAATCCAGCCCGGGCCTCCTCGCGCTGGGTATAGAGGAAGCCCGCAATGGCGGCGGCCAGCACCACCAGTGCAGGATAGTGAGCATCGATGTCGAGTCCCATATGCAGCAGTAGTCCCAGCAGGCCCAGCGCTAGCGGTACCCCAAACCGGGCTCCCGCTAGCAGCCCCCGGAAGATGCCCAGCAGCAGGATGAGCAAGACCCAGGCTAGCACTACTGCGCCCACCAGGCCTAACTCGGCCAGAGTCTGAACATAAAAGTTATGCGCACTTGTGGCCGCGCTTACCACCCGTAATTGATACTGCGGATGGACATCACCGTAGGC
>JARIHM010000137.1 GCA_029288275.1 Candidatus Saccharimonadota bacterium
GCATCGATCCGGCCGCGCAGGCGCAACTTGGCCTCCGGAACCTCGAGCACGATCTTCAGCTCGCTCGCCAGCACTTGCCGCTGAAGCATGTCTTCCCGGCGCACAAACCGGCGGATAGTATCACGCGCCTGCTGGAGGGCCGCTTCAGCCAAACTCCGCGAATCATAACCCCGGTCCGTCCATTGCTCCTGCAGGCGATCCTCTAACTCCCCCACGGATATAGCTTCTCCGCGCAACCGAGCTTCATAATAGGCCTGTACTAAAGCGTGGATGGTCGTACCAAAGCCTAACTGCGGACCAAACGGCTGGCTTACTCCTAGCACATACTGCAAATAGAACTCATGCGGGCAGCGACGATACGCATCAAGCGCGCCAACAGCCAACTCAATCCAACCATTTGCGCCTTCAAAGGGTAAACGAGTGGCTGGAAGCTCCGCCTTGAGTGGATAAAACCGTTGTAATTTTTGCATCGATTTATCGATGCTTAAACTGTCCCGCTGATACTCAGGCAGTTTGGGCGGCTGGCCAAGCAGCTCTTCTATTAAAGGTGATACGGCCTGGCGTTGGCCCCCGGCCGTCTCTGTAGCTGCGGATACTACCAGCTGCTGTTTGGCCCTGGTAGCCGCCACATACATCAGCCGACGTTGTTCATGCTCTGGCGGCAGCTCGCGCGCCGGCATCAGCTCAGCCGGTGGCTGCAGACCACTGCCGCTGCGTTCGGACCAAGCCCGTGAGGTGCAGCTCACCACATACACACTAGCAAACTCCAAGCCCTTCGACGCATGCACCGTTAAGAGCTGCACACCATCGGCATCGCCCAAAGCCTCCGCCGTCTCTAGCACCGGCGGCTTCGGAAAGGCTGCTAGATATCCGGCCAGACTGGCATCGAGCGCTACGGTCTCAAAATCCTGCATCTGGCCCAATAGCAAATGCAGATCCTCAAATACACGAATGAGACGCGGGCTATCGGCAGCCCCAGCCAGTAAGCGGTCCGACAAGCCAGTCTCAAATACTAATTTATAAGCCAGCTGCCCCACCGAGTACTCGGCCGCCCAGCCCCGCCACTGTTCCAAGAGTACTACGAGCTCAGCGGCACCCTCATGGCCCTCATCGGCCAGAGCCCGCAACGCTGCCTCAGGCGAGAGCAGCTCCGCCCGTGCTCGCTCCAGTACTGGCCGGTAGGCTGCGGCCGTCCAATTAATAAACGGCCCCATCACCACGGGACCAATTGCCTCGTCACGCGCCCTATCACCCAACCATTCCAATAAATACCACAGCTGAATGAGCTCACGCTGCTCAAAAATATTCACTTCCGTTGACAACGCAAATGGTATGCTCCGGGCCCGCAAAGCTCTAGCATACGTCTTTAATACGGCGTTGGACCGAGCGAGAATCGCTATCTCGGCGGCAGACTGGCCGGCTTCAAGTTCTGCCACCACCGCTTCAATCACCCCTGTCTGCTCGTCGAGCGGCGTGCGATAGGGCGCAAAAGCCACGGTTGCGGCTTCGGTTTGAGCCTTTAACTGCTTATTCAAGCCTAGGCTCGCCTCTAGCCGATCAGGATTGTTATGCTGAATTAGTCGATAGGCTGCATCCAGAATGGGCTGTCCAGAGCGATAATTTTGCACCAAAGCGGTCGGCTGCTCCACCTTAAAGTGATTAACGAAATCCAAGATATTTTGGATGTCCGCCCCGCGAAAACCATAAATCGCCTGATCGTCATCGCCCACCGCAAAAATGTTGCCGCCGGGTTTAATGAAAGTACGTAAAAGCTCATCCTGCACCGGACTCGTATCCTGGTATTCATCTACCAGTACGTACTGATACTCAGCGCTGAGGCGTTCAGCCAAATTGGGTCGCCGGCGCAATAATTCCAGCGGCACCGCTAACTGATCGTTGTAATCATATGTGCCAGTGTCCTTTTTTATGGCTTCATAAAGATCATATACCGCTGCCAGGTCTTGTTGTTCCAAGATATCATCTGCTGTCCATTCGCCCGTCTTAGCCGTCAAGCCATCTACAAATTCGCGGTAGCGCACCGCGGTAATACCCTGATTCTGAAGCTTCTCAATATATGCCACTAAGCTGCCCAAAAACTCATACACATCGGCCGGAGGACCATAATACTGAAGCTTTAAGTGATCATAACGTTGCTGTAACAACAACGTTTTCTGCGTAGTGTTGAGTAAGCCACCACGCGTAGAACGGCCAATATGGCTCCCAAAGCGGCCGAGTAAATCAGCACCAAAGGCGTTAAAAGTTAATACCGGCACTGCAAAAGCTTGCCAGCCAATCAACTCGTACAGACGGTCAGCCATCTCGCGAGCTGCCTTCTCGGTAAAGGTCAGAGCCAGAATCTGGCTTGGTTTGGCCCTACCCTCCTGCACCAGCCGGGCAATGCGGCGCGTAATCACCTGGGTCTTACCGGTACCAGCGCCCGCCACTACCAAGAGTGGCCCCTCGCCGTGCTCTACGGCGGCCCGCTGCTCCGGATTGAGTCCCTCAAGAATATCCATGCAGATATTCTACAGGATTCACCACCTATTTTGCTTGTCTGGTGACCATAAGTGCTATACTAGTGTTTAAGAAGGTAGCCGTGTGACAGAACTCATTGCACGCACAGCTCGGTTAGTTCCCTACGCCAAACGGCCGAAGCAGGTACCGAGTTTTGTGACTGCTTATAGTTACGAGCCTATGCCCGATGAACCCGGTGCGAATCTGGGTAGTTTGTTTGTGGTCCTAGAAGTGATTGTTTCCGGCCGATCCAGCGAGGAAGTAGCCGATCTCATTATTGAGACGATTGGTGAGCATTACTACAACCAAGCCTCCGAGACGGCTGAGCCGCTAGCCCGTTTTGAGCGTGCGGTTAAGGCGGTCAACCATGAGTTGGCGGAGTACGTAAACCAGGGCAATGCTGCCTGGGTGGGTAAACTAAGCGCCGTGGCGGCCATCCAGATTGGCGATGAGCTGCACGTTACTCAAACTGGCTCAGCTGAGGCGATTCTGTACCGGGGTAAGGCCGCTGCCCGGATTGCCAGCAGCACCAATACGGGCCGGCCGGCCACGCCTGGTAAGACCTTTGGCTCGATCGCCAGCGGGCAGCTTGAGACCGGTGATCGTATTTTGCTGACCACGCCGGCCCTCGTGCATCAGCTGTCGCTCAAGAAACTACAGGCCATTGTGGGCGAAACCAGTCCCAATAGTGCGATTGCCGAGATCACCGAGCTTCTGCGCGGCGGTTCTACCGATCGTATCGCCAGCCTCATTATTGAGATGACCACGCCAGAGCTGGCAGCCCTGCACGTACGCTCCGAGCAGCCGGATGAGATTCAGCTAGGCATGCCCGAAACACCGCTAGAGGCTGCCAAGCTGGCCGCCGCGCCGATTGCCCAGGTTACCGTAACCTCAGGCCGACGCGTGGGTGGCGTAGCTAAAGACGCCTGGAGCGGTGCCAAGCCGCACCTCCAACGCGCCGGCCTCAACCTGGCAAGCCTGATTCGCCGCGCGCTCACCGGCCCGAACGGCCGGATCTACCTTATTTCGGCCGCCGCAGCCCTCGTGGTAATCACGAGTGGCCTCTGGTGGTGGTCACACAGCAACGCCCAGGCCAAGCAGCTCCTGGCTCGGTATAACCAAGGCTATGCCGCCTACCAAACGGCTGACCAAACCGCTGTGGCCGGTGATGCCGCAAGCGCCCGTACCGAACTAACCAAACTCCAAACTGAGCTCACCAATTTAGCCAAGGCTCCGGGCCACAGCGGCCTGGATGCCAACCTCAAGCATGCCAGTCTCCCCAGCGGTGAGCCGACGAGCATTGCAGGTCTCACCAAGCTTGTCTCCGATCGTCTCGATCAGCTCGAGTCACTTAATCATGTAAATGCTACAACATTAGTCAATTTCTCAGCCTATAAAAAGGCTAATCCAAGCCATTTTGAACTCTATGCCGGCAAGGCCTACCTCTTTGATGATAACAATGACTCCGCTATTTATGTTGTAAATAGCGCAACGAATTCCATCAAAAAATCCACCGCTGATACCTCAAAGCTTGGCAAAGTAGTAGCTACCGCCTTGTCCGGTGCTAATGACGGCATCTACATTCTTACAAATAAGCCTGATGTCTGGTTCTATGCTTTTGGCACCGATACTCTAACCGAAGAGGCCACCAATATTGGCAGCTGGTCTAGCGCCAAAGCCATCGCCTCCTATGCCACCAACCTTTACCTGCTGGGTGACAATGTGGTCTATAAACATGTCCGTACTTACACTGGTTACTCGCCCAAAAGTGATTACCTTTCAGCGCCTAGTGCTGCCGGCGTAGCCAGCGCTAGCGCATTGGCTATCGACGGCTCAGTCTGGGTGTTGTCGCCCAGCGGCCTGCACGAATACATCTCCGGCAGCCTTAGCCAGAGTGCTCAGATTCCAAGCGCTATTGTAGGCGCCACAAACCTCCGCTCCGTTGATGGTGGTAACTTCGTAATCGCTTCGGGCGATAGCAGTCAGCGCATTGCCATCTGGAATAATGCGAATAAGCTCGTGTTCGACCGGCAGTTTGCCATCACTGGTGCCAAGACGGTCTATGACGCTACGTATGACGCCAAAACCAACACTGTCTATGCCCTGCTGGACGGCCGGTTGGCTACCTTTACGCCGTAAGCGGTCTAAGACATTCGAATAGCTTAATCTGTAACCGGTGCCACAGCTCCGGCTGCTCATGTAGGAACGGTAGTAATAAGTGCGGTGCTTCCGGAATCACCCAGAGTTCACGCTGAATAGCCCAACTAGCTGCAGTGTAGATTTCATCGACCACCCGGCGCGGCACCACCCGATCCTGACCGCCGTACACAATGAGTAAATGACCAGTAAATTCGCGCAAAGCATCAAGCACTGCCGCTTGATGCCAGCTGTTTGGCTGTCGAATAGTAGAAGTAAATCGTTCATCAAAGGGTATATCGAAGGCTCGGTGCGTATAAACCCCTGGATAAAACAGTACCAGGCTTGCCACAGAATGCCGCGCCAATAGCTCCAACGCGATATGGCCACCCATGCTAAAGCCGATGAGCCCTATGGGTCGATCACTGGCAAGGAGAGGCCAAACTGCTTCAGCCTCATCAACACGCTTGTGCAGACTTGATCGCCTCAGCTGGCCCGTACTTTGACCATGACCAGAGAAATCAAACCCTACCGCACCAAGCTTGGTAGCCCGCGTTACCGCCTCGGCCACCGGCAAGGCTCGCTCTTTAGAGGCCTGACCCCCGCCGTGCAAAAAGAGCAACTGGAGCGGGTCATCTGGCTGCTGGCGCCAAGTCTCAGCTGCAAGGTACTCCGGACCGGCGACAACCTGCTGAACGCTGCGCAGCACTATCTACTCGTGATCCATACGTTGTTGCGGCTCAATCCCAAGCAGTGACCAATACACGTCCATAAAGATGATAAAGCGCTGCACCGTGTACAGCCGGGCGGCAGCCTCCGCTGGTGGCAAGTCAATGATGCGCTGGGCATCATAGAATTCGGTCCACAGTTTGGCCAGCTCCAGCCCATAGAACGTTAGCCGGTGGATGCCGTAATCTGCCGCCATGTCCTCGATCATCTCCGGCAGCCGCGTCATGGCCCGTACCAGCGCTCGCTCAGTATCAGTGAGTTCGCCCGGCTGTTTCGCCGCGGTTAGTCCCCGCTCGGCGGCCTTAGCCACAATACTGTGAGCCCGGGCATAGGCGTACATCACGTAGTAATATGGATTCTTAGCCGACTGTTCGGCTGCCAGGTCTAGATCAAAATCCATGTGCGAATCGGCCGAGCGCATAAGCGTGAGGAACCGTGCCACGGGCAAGCCCACCTGCTTAATTAAATCGACCACTGTAATGAACTGCCCCAGGCGCTTACTCACCTTCACTTCCCGGCCGTCCCGCATCACCCGCAGCCACTGGTAATCAGCCATGGTAAATTGCTTATCAGGAAATAGCGCGTGCACTGCGGCATACACACTGGGAAATTGTGCGACATGGTCCGGTCCCAGGACCTTAATGGCCCAATCAAAGCCCCGGCGGCCAAATACGTCCACATGATAGGCGATATCCGGCGCCATGTAGGTTGGGTCACCGTTACTCTTAATGATGACGCGCTCGCCGCGCTCATCACCTAGCTCCCCCGTCTTGAGCCAGGTGGCGCCGTCGCGCTCAAACACGAGCCCTTTTTCATCGAGGCGTTTCAGAGTCTCGGCAAACCGGCCGTCAGTAATGAGATCCTTTTCGTTAAACCAGACATCAAACTCGATGCCCATAGCTTTAACCGCCGGCTCGATATAACGCTTGAGGATAGCACCAGCCAACAGCTGCTTGAGGCTGTCATCATCTTGGGTAGCCAGCTCGTGTTTAAACTCAGCTGCCAGCTCCTTAATGTAAGCGCCGCGGTATTGTCGATCCTCGGTTTCGGGCAGGAGGCCGGCCTCCATCTTGGCGCTTTCTAGTAGCTTACCCATTTGCGTGCCGGCGTTATTGAAGTAGTACTCACGAGTTACGTCGTAGCCCGCCCAATCCAGCACTCGGCTGAGCACATCGCCGATAAAACCACCGCGAGCGTTGCCGATGGTGGTCGGCCCGGTCGGATTGGCCGAAATAAACTCCACCTGAACCTTTCGGCCCTTACCCTGGTCGCTCCGAGCATAATCTGGCGTAACGGCCGCCAACTGGTCTTGCCAATAGCTTTGCGTCATCCACAGATTAATGAAGCCCGGGCCGGCCACCTCGGCTCGCTCAACCTCAGCTAGCGCCTCAAATCGCGGCACCAGTACGGTAGCAACCTCGCGCGGCGGCTTGCCCACCAGCTTAGCCAGGACTAGCGCCGCATTACAGGCAAAATCGCCAAACTTAGCATCAGCGGCTACAGCCAGTTCAAAGGCTGGCTGCTTGAGGCCGAATTCGGCGTTAATAGCCTGGACCAGGTGGTGTTTGAGCTCAGTTCGTTTCATACCGCCTGATTATAGCGGGTTTGGCCGGACTTGGCCAAAAATACTTTACAAATGTTTTTCTCTTGTCATAATAGAATTCGCGTTTCAACATTTCCCCCGTGAAAGGAAGTACCATGAGCAAGCTCATGACGCGCCTGGGCACTCTGGCCGACAACGTGACGGAGCGTGCGAGCCAGGTGGTCGTACGGGTCGCCGCCGACCCCCAGGTCACTCAGTCCGCTACCGCTGCCCGCGAGGCTGCTGTTGTGACCGGCCGGCAGCTCGTGGCCACGGCCAGCGCCGCCAAGACCTGGCTGAGCTACACCGGCGCCACCAGCCTGGCCGCCCTCCAGGCCGTTCGAGGCCGGCAGGCCT
Source organism: Candidatus Saccharimonadota bacterium (assembly GCA_029288275.1). GTDB lineage: Bacteria > Patescibacteriota > Saccharimonadia > UBA4664 > UBA4664 > JARIHM01. The sequence continues at coordinate 7,319 of JARIHM010000137.1, forward strand.
CCAACCAGTAAGCTTCCGGTTTTCCCCGAAACTGGAAGATTGGGCCCATCATCTTTGGTGATGGGCCCTCTTTCTTGCCATCGTATATAATGGAGCCCATGAAGTTACTAGCTAAACACAAACGAGCTACCTATGACTACGAGCTAACCGAACGGCTCGTGGCTGGCTTAGCGTTGACTGGTGACGAGGTCAAAAGCGCCAAGAGCGGAGCCGCCAGCCTCAAAGGCTCCTTTATTTCCCTGCGCGGTGGCGAGGCCTTCCTGGTGGGCGCCCATATCACCCCTTATCAACACGCAGCTCACAAGGATCAGCTTGACCCTACCCGTAACCGTAAATTACTTCTGCACCGTCGTGAGCTTGACCATCTGATTAACCAAAAGCAATCCGGCCTCAGCGTCGTTAGCACCGCGCTCCTACTAGATCGCTCGCTGGTAAAGCTTGAGATCGGCATTGGCCGGGGTAAGAAACGATATGACAAGCGCCAGACGATCAAAGACCGCGACACCGCTCGCGACCTGGCTCGTGGCGTCAAAGCATAAGCATCATAAATTATGTTAATAAGTGCTTGACGAGGTAGCTTGAGCGTATTAAATTACCTATAGGTACCTGCACAAAAAAAGTACTCA
>JARIHM010000156.1 GCA_029288275.1 Candidatus Saccharimonadota bacterium
GATGCAGCGTAGTCTCGTGGGCTCGGAGATGTGTATAAGAGACAGATATTAACATTTTCTTGCTGAATTTGGAAGAGCTTACCGTCGCGTTTCCAGCTAAAGGCTTTGGCCACAATTTGATGATAATAGGATTCGCCAAGCTCAAATTGATAGGGATCAATGCCGGGCAGGTGCTGCAGAACCTCGAGTAGTTGATAGGCGCCAGCCTCGATCATCTCGATGCTCCACCACGGCTTGGCGCAGGCCCAAAAGAACTGGTCGGAGGCCAGTGCGCTATCAAGCTTGGCACGCAGGCGCAGCCATTCCGGATCCTGGGCGTCAAGTTTATAGAATTCAGCCACCGTCAGGTCGCGCAGCTTCCACTGGAGCTGATGAATTTCGTTATGCGGATCGTCCCAGGAAATAAATTGGATACCTTCGGCGATGTCCCGCTCGCTAGAGGCCCAGGTGCAACCTACTGGGGCCACCACTTCAGTGTCATGGTAGTGATCAAACAGCTCGCTCATCTTTACGAGCTTGAGCTCGGGCGTATCAAAGATCTCAAACAGCAGATTCTCGAGCCCTGGCCGGTGGTGGCCAAAGGTCTCGCCGTCCATGCCAGTAATGACGTAGCGATCAGTGGCCAGGTCGTCACGGATAGCCTCTTTGAGCTGATCCACGTGCCGCACCACGGCGCTCATAATCAGGTTGCTCATGCGCCGCTCGCGGAAAAACGCGTACAGTTTGGTGCCCTTAATCTGATACAGCTTGGTGTAATCCACCGATTCCACCTTGCCGTTGTGAGCAATCTCATCCAGGATGACCCATTTGAACCCAGCCTCTTCAAGCACCGGCGCTACCTCGGGACTATAGGCCATCTCGGGCAAAAAGAAGCCGGTGGGCGCATATACCTCACCTAGGTAGTGGCGGTTGGTCTCGGTGTTGATCTGAATTTGCCGCAGCATCTCTTGTTTGCTGAGGAACGGCATAAGGGCGTGGTACTTGGCTGAACCAGTAAACTCAACCTTGCCCTGGCGGCCGGCCTCGGCCAGGCCTTCAATGAGATCGTGATAGCCATACTGATCAAACAACTCTAAGAGTGAACCATTCACATTGAGCGTGACACGGGCACCGTCGTGCTTAAGGAGATTCTCAATGAGCGGCCGATACGATTGCTTAACCACCATCTCCAAAATATCCGGCTGCTGACCAGCCGGCTGGTAAATATGAAGAAAATTAGACCAATACATAATGGGGCACCTATTTGCCTAATGGTAATCTGGCCCGTGCGGATTTGTCCATCTGTAACCATGATTCCAGTTGGTCGGCGCTGGCTGTGACGATGCGCTTTGGGGTAATCTTGGCTTCAAGGAGGGCTAGCAGGAACCGGGCCAAGTGATTCTCATGGTGGCTGGCGGGTTGGCCCAGGGCGCGCCATTGGAGGATGAATTCGTCCAGTTGGTACTGGTTGTGGATATCGGTGCCCAAAAAGATGAGTGCCTGAGAGGCTGCTAACTGGCGTAACCAAGTTCGCCAGAATGCTTGCTGGAGCGGCGTGCCGTTGGCGCCGGGAAAGGTATTTAAGTTAACTTCAATGGCCGTACCAGTGGCAGCGGCTGCGGCAAAGATTTCTGGCCAGGGCACGGTCTCGATGTCTTCAATGTAGCGCGGCGGATGACCCAGTACATCTACGGCTGGGTTTTGGCAGGCCGCTTCAAAGAGGGCCGTAATAGTGGCCGCGTCATGCTCAGTTTTGGCTGGCAGAGCGTGGCGCGAGGCGATTACCAGTGCGCAATGGTCGGCCAGCCGCGGTGTGAGGTCGGTTTGGCCGCCGGGCAGAAGGCTGACCTCTAGGCCATAAAACATCAATACCCGGCGGACAATTGGCCGGCGCCGCTGTCGCAGGAGCTGGCGTCCGCGCAAGCTCAAGGGCCCCAGTCGCTTGGGGTGCGCGGGATCGGACGGGTGCTCATTAAACATGAGATACTGCAGCGGCGCCTCGGGGGAGCCGGCCAGGTCTGCCTCAATGAGCGTGTTCACTAGCCGGTCGACCGACAGATCGCTCTCGCGGTGATCATGGTGGTTTGACAGCACCGTGTGTAGATGTGTCAGGCCACCCAGATAGGCCGGCGCTAGCTGGTCCAACGATGGCGTGCGGGCTACCATTTCTTGGGAATCTGCCACAGTTGCCCGCGGTGCTCCTTAAAGGCGGCTTTGTACATGCGTACGTACTTCTTGGCCGGAATCTCCCAGGAGTACGACAGCGCCATGGCGCGTAGCATGAGCGTGCCCCATTTTACCTTGTTTTGCCAGAGCTCCAGAGCGCGAGAAATGGCTTCATAGAGAGCCGGACCAGTATAATCGTCAAACACAAAACCATTGCCTGTGCCGCTGTGACGATTGTAATCAGAGATGGTATCGGCCAGTCCGCCGGTACGACGCACCACAGGAATCGTGCCATACCGTAGGCTCACCAGTTGGCCCAGGCCACTGGGTTCAAACAATGATGGCATCAAAAAGATATCGGCGCCGGCGTATACGAGACTGCCCAGCTCCTCGCTCCACGGCCGGTAGGCCACCTGCTGCGGGTACTGACGCATTTTTTCTTCCAGGAACCGTGTGTATGAACCCTGGCCGGTGCCCACCACTACAATCTGTACACCCTGGGCCATGAGTTGGTCGAAGATCTCAAACACCAGGCTAAAGCCCTTTTGCTCGGTGATACGCGAATTCATGCCCAAAATAGGTACGCCATCATCAATCGGCAAGCCTAGGCGGTGCTGCAGTGCGCGCTTGTTATCGTATTTGCGGTGGATAATCTCAAAATCATAGTTTACGGGCAGGTGAGTGTCGAACATCGGATTCCAGTAGGAGTAATCAACACCGTTGCGAATGCCAAAGAAGGTGCGGGTGCGGGGCGCCAGCACGTCGTATAAGCCATGACTGGTCTTGGGTACGAGCAGCTCCTTAGCGTATTGTTCGCTCACAGTGGTGACGATGTCGGCGTTAACGATGCCGCGCTTAAGGAAATTGATATACTGCACCTTGCTGAGATCGGTCGGTGGGATACCCTGGCCATCATCCTGCTTGTCAGCCGGAATCTGCCACTGATCCGAGATAGCCACGTAGGCTGAGTTATGGATCGTCTCGACGGTAGCGATGTTTTTGTAGGGGGAATCATCGGGCAGGTGCTTGATGATATTGGGGATGAGCCCAGCGTGCCAGTCGTGTACATGGATAACGTCTGGAATCCAATCGAGTGTTTCCAGCAGCCGGAAGACGCTTAAATTGAAAGCGTAGTAGGGGAGATTGCCATCTTCGGCGCGGTACATGCCCTTTTGCGGTGGAAAATACTTGGCTGACTCAAAAAAATAGATCGGTACTTCTTGCGCTAGGATGCTGGCATGGAAATGAATGGGCGAGGCCTCACCACCTACGTTGAGCTGCATCTCTTTGCCAATGGGTAAGAAGGCGAACTTCTCTCGATCGATGCTGCCGTAGAGTGGCATAAAAACGCGCACATCATGGCCTAGGCGGTGGACGGCCTTAGGTAGGGCAGCCATGACCTCACCAAGGCCGCCGGTCTTGGCGTAAGGCAAAACTTCTCCGGTTATCATGAGAATATTCATGGAGTTTTGGTTTCCTAACCGGTCAAACGCCCCCGGCCGGCGCAAATGCTAATTCTAGTGTAATCTATTGGGTTTGGCCTGCCAAGGCAAGCATGAGCGGCGTAAGGGTCATGATATCTGGTATAATCAAGACCGCTCTTACCTAATTTCGTGAGATGGAGGCGATATGTCGGCCAACTTGCTTGAGCTGACGGACCAGAGTTTCGACGGTGAAGTGTTCCGGAAGGATGCACCGCCGATGCTGGTGGAGTTCGGCGCGCCCTGGTGTGTTCCATGCCGGCAGTTGCTGCCGATCCTCCAGGAGCTGGCGTCAGAGTACGAGGGGCGCCTACGGGTGGCTCAGCTCAACTGCGACGACCACTCGGCCATGGCGGCTCGTTACCAGGTGCGGAGCGTGCCGGTGTTGATCCTGTTTGCGGGCGGGCGGCCTGCCACCACAGTCACGGGGCGTACCAAGGAGGCCTTGCGGCGCGAACTGGATGACCAGTTGCGTCAGGCCGCCTGAGGTCTCTCGGCCCGGAAGTGCTTTTACGCACTTCCGGGCCGTTTTGCTACAATGGAGCCATGATTGCAACCTTGCACGGCCGCATTACCGAGAAACTTCCTGATAGCTTGGTGCTAGAAGTAGGCGGCATTGGCTATGAGATTTTCACCACCGTGGATGACTGGGGCGCCGTCCGCGCGGGTGATGAGTTGCGCTTGCACATTTATGAGCAGATCAGGGAGGACGCTCACAATCTGTACGGCTTTCGTGAGCTAGCCAGCAAGCAGTTGTATGCGCAATTATTAGGCGTGAATGGTGTGGGTCCTAAGCTGGCCCTGCAAATTTTGAGTGCGGCTGGCGAAACACGCCTCCGTCAAGCCATTACCAGTGGGGATCCAGCGCTACTTAAGGGCATTAGCGGGGTAGGTCCCAAGACTGCCCAGCGGGTCATTTTGGACCTGCGCGGCAAGGTGGAGGAGGGTACTGTGGGTCTGGCGCCGGTGGCCGACAGTACCTATCAGGCTCTCGTAGCTCTGGGCTATACACCGGCCCAGGCTACAGAAGCAGTAGCTAAGCTGCCAGCCGATGTCACTGACGAACAAGAGCGTGTGAAGCTGGCGCTTAAGGGTGTAGGCACGTAGCGCTAGCATGGATACTCAAGCGCTCCTCCAAATGGTGACAGTTGGCGCGATTTTGGCGATCATACCAGCTTTTGGCATTGCGGCTCTGCTAGTGATCCGGAGGCGACCGGCCGGTGCCAGCTATTGGCAGCAGTTTGCCGATAGCTATGGTTATCAACCCGTAGCGCAGCATCAATCAGGGATCTCACAACTAATACGATCGCCTGAAATTATGGAACTATTGCCGATCCTGCCGGTGCTCAGGAACCCTCGAGTGAGCGTGCTCCGGCCGCATGCGTTTGAAGGTACGCAAAAGGGCCAGTCAGTGATGGTGGCAGAATACCAATGTACTTGGCGCTACAATTGGACCAACCAGCCGGTACGTCTGGTACAGGCGCCGCCGTTTATCTTTGGAGCTCAGGCTGAATCGGCCTCGATACTGCCAGGGATAGTGGTGAGACCCCTGGGGAGCCAAGCTTTGGGTCGTTTGATCCGGCCCTGCCTGAGGGCTGGGTGGTGGTCGGACAGTGGCAGGGCCGCACGGTTTGGGCGGCCGATCCTCAGGCGGTGGCACCATTCTTGGCCGGCCTAGACCAGGTACACGTGCCCGATAGCGAGGAGACGCGGCGCTGGACGATCTTTGCGCAAGATCACACCCTCTGGCTTTTAACGCCCTGGCGGCCGCCGTTGGCTGAGTTTACTAATACGGCAGGTGCCATCATGCGGTCTTTACGCTCGCTTGACGCATAAGCTGTGCTACTATGAGCTTGTGGCCTAGCTTTGGGCCGCGTGCCTACGTTTGCAACTAAGGAGAACTGGTGACCTCATTTCAGGCCGGCCCACCGCCGGGGGCGAGCGGTGGTACACCTTCGGCCAGCACGCCGTCCAAGCAATCGTCAAAACATAAGCTCGTCGATTTAAAGCCGTTGTCGCTCCTGGCCTTGTTGGCTGATGGTGGCGGGGCAGTGGCGTTCATTTTGAGCCAGCCGCTAATTATCATGACGGGTCTGTCCCTCTTGGGCCTGGTGCTGAGCGCCACCGTACTGCTGAAGCGTCGCAAGACGCATCTGGATCTAGTGAACGGCCTGGCCGTGAGCGCCTTGGCTTTGTCGGTAGGCCTCCTGGTCTTCTTGGTGCCGCAAGCCTATAGCCAGCAGCAGGCCTCGTCGGCGGCACCGGCGAACCCAACGCCTACTGGCAGTAGTACTGCCACGAGCTCAAGTGGAGGTGCTGCCCCGGCAGCCACGCAGCCTGCCCAGCTGATCTACTCCGGCTCGCCCACGCTTAAGCTGGCCGAAGGCATCGATTTTGAGAACCACGGTACCATTACGCCAGATCTCACGGGTGCCAATGATGCGATCGATCTGTTTTTAGGCACGAGTTACGGTGTGATGCAGCTTATGCCCAACGCTAATCATAACGAACTGTTTACCTATACCCCCTCGTCCGAGCCTTCGCCAGACAACTGCCGTGACCTCATGAGGCAGGGGAGCGGTAGCGCTTACACTTACGTTATCGCGGGCGAAGCGTATTGTTTTATCACCTCAGATAGCCACCTTGGGTATTTGCAGGTAGTGCAGAATCTGTCAAATCCCTCGGCGGCGGTCGTAAAGGTCCGGGTATGGAACGTTACATCAGATAAGTAGACAAAACTTGGTTGGGGCCGAGCCTCTGGGACAATCCCGGAGGCTCGGCTTACGTTTATCTGGGCATAAGGTACAATAGCTGTAATGGCAATCGAACGCATCGTTAATCCGGAAGTGGCCGATGAAGTTGGTCGGGCCGAAGAGCAGGCACTTGAGGGTCTGCGGCCGCGCAGTTTTGCGGCTTATGTGGGCCAGCCGCTGCTCAAACAGAATCTGGGTCTGGCGATCGATGCCGCCAAGGTACGCGAGGAGCCGGTCGACCACATTTTGCTGTATGGGCCGCCGGGCCTCGGCAAAACCACTATGGCCGGTGTGATTGCGGCCGAGCTGGGGGCTGGTTTCCGCGTGACCAGCGGTCCGGCCATTGAGCGGGCGGGTGACCTGGCCTCACTGCTCACCAATCTAGCCGACGGCGACGTGCTGTTTATCGATGAAATCCACCGTCTGCCCAAGACGGTGGAAGAAGTGCTGTACCCAGCCATGGCAGATTTTGGCCTGGACGTCATGCTAGGCAAAGGGCCGAGCGCCAAGAGTATTCGGCTGGATCTGCCTAAGTTCACCATTATTGGTGCCACCACCCGGGCGGGTAGTTTGAGCGCGCCGCTACGCGACCGGTTTGGGCACGTGCACCGGCTGGAGTTTTATTCACCGGACGAAATGATTCAGATTATTGAGCGTGCAGCTGGCATTTTAGGCATGACGCTCAATCGCGAAGCTGCGGCCGAAATTGCTGCGCGTTCTCGCCTCACGCCGCGCATTGCCAATCGGCTGCTCAAGCGCGTGCGCGACTACGCCCAGGTTAAGCAGGTGGATACGATTACCCGGCGTGAAGCACGCGAGGCGCTGCATCTGTTGGAGATCGATGAGCTCGGTCTCGACACCTCGGACCGGCGGCTACTGTCGGCCATTATCGAACATTATGCCGGCGGTCCAGTCGGCGTGGAAACACTGGCGGCCATTTGTGCGGAGGAGCGTGCCACCATCGAAGACGTTTACGAGCCCTACCTCATGCAGATTGGCTTTCTAGAGCGCACGCCACGTGGTCGCAAGGTGACCGCTAAGGCCTATGCCCACCTCGGCCATGAGTATCCGGTGGCTGCTTAATTCCCGAACGGATCACTCGTGCCAAGCGGTGCCGGCGCTACCTGGCCAGAGGTTACCTGCAAGTTCTTCACAGCCTCAATAGTTTTTTGATCAAAGGTAATGTGTGTGTTACCGGGACCGCTCGTAGGATCGATTGCCTTAACGTTGAAGGTTTGGTTAATCACCCAACCGGCATAGCCAAAGGCCCCCACGATCACGAGACCAATCAGCGACGGTCCCACTCGCTTGCCTAGCTTAAGCAGGGTAGGCACGTCGAGCTTCAGGTTGAGATTCATGTTCATATTCATTATGGCTTCACGTAAGCGTTAACCGTCATAGCATAAACGATCGGTTTGGTTTTATCAGGCCGAGTAATCGATAAAGTAGTCACGTTGGTAAAGCGGCTCAGGTTCTCTACGCTGGTCAAAAACGACTGCAATTGGGCAAACGAGCCTGATACTTGGAAATTAATAGGCAGAGCCAGGACGCCACTACCGGCCGGGATCGTTTGAGTAACGTTCGTGGGCAGACCCTGCGGGCTCGTAAACGTTACGCTCGAAATGGTGAGGCCGGCACTTGCCGCCAGTGTTTGTAATTGAGCCAGCAGCTCGGTCTGGTTCTTGGTGTGTGGGAGTACATCGTCAAGCCGCGATAGAATTGGCACAATTTCACGGTTATATTGGTTTTGAAGCCGGCCCAGATATTCAATCTGGTTATCGGCGGCGTTCTGCTGGCCAAGCTGGGTGGCAAGCTGGGTGCCAGTGGTGGTTACCATAGTAAGGGCGTAGTAGTAGCCGTAACCAGCGGCTCCGGCCAGGGCCACTGCCACGCCAACCAGAATGTAGAAGAACTGTTTGGGTTTCATTTGGCCTCTCCGGGCTTAAAGCCAATTACGACGCTGGCCGTAAAGATTCCCGGCCCCGACTGCGTAATGTTCTCCAGGTCGACGCCGCTAATGCGTGGCGACTGGGCCAGGGCATCGCGAAACGCCAGCATCATATCGTAGGTGCTGCCAGTGACCGAAATGCGGACGGGCTTGGTGTCATCCCCGGTCAGGGTAATGCTATCGATAGCCACGCCATTGGGTAGGACTTTGGCTAGATCGCTCAAGAGGGTAGAAAAACGCGTCTGGGAGGCCTGGATCGCCTTAATGGCATTGAGCCGGTCGGCGGCGGCCTTGGCCTTGGCTACCGCGGGAGCGTAGCTGGCAATCGTCTGTTGCTTGCTATTGACGTCCGCCGCCAGCTTGTTGGCCTGCTGGGTCAGAAAATACAGGCTGGCGCCAAATACGGCACCCAGTACCATCGCCACAACCACCAGCAGCTGTAAGTAGCGTACCGCTACACGGTTATATTTGGCGTACTGAAGTTCTTCTTTTAGGGTAGGCGGAAGCAGATTAATCACAGCTTGCCCTCCAATCGGGCTAGGCCAATGGCTGTGGTGTACATAGGCGCATCGTACTTCGAAACGTGCGGCAGCTTGCCCATGTCGAGGCCAGACCAGGCATTGGCTACGGTCACGGGCAGGTTGATCTGGGCCTCCATGTACTCTAAGAAGCCCGGCATACTAGCGCTGCCACCGCCTACGATAATGGCCTCAACCTTGCGGCTATGCTCGCCGCGGTCCTGGTAATATTTGATGACCCGGCGCATCTCGTCGCACATTTTTTTGAGCGGGGTACCGAGCGAGGCCATCACCTTGGGCTGCAGGCCAGATGGCCCAATGCCAAACTTAAATTTAATCTCATTGGCCTGCTCGTGGGTGATGGCTAGATCGGTCATGAGCTGATTGGTTAGATTGTCGCCGCCCAGCGCGATGGTGTCGGTGAGTCGCACCACCTTGTCGTGCACCGCCAGGTCAATTGAGGTGGAGCCAATGTCGGCTACCAGGGTGGCTTTGTCGAGCGGCGCGGCCGCCACGAGCGCGCGTGTCACCGCCGCCAGGCTCGACTCAATGCCTACCACCTGCAGATTGAGTAGATCAAACAGCTTGATGTATGAGTCGACGATGGCCCGCGGGGCAGCCACCATGAGCACCTGAAGTTTATCGGCGGTTTGATCGATCACCTCGTAGTCGATGTAGAGATCGGGCAGAGGCACCGGCACGTACTGCTCAGCCTCCAGGCGCACGGCGGCATTAAGGTCGGCCGCGTTCATGGGCGGCAGGTCAAGCACGCGGGTAAAGATCTTGGCTACCGGAAGGGACGTTGCCACGCGGCCGGCGGTAATCTTGCCATAGCTCATATGGTGCAGGAGCGGCTTGAGCGCCTCCACAATCTCTTGCGGGTCCACAATGATGCCTTCCACAATGGCCTCGCCCGGGAAGTTGGCATAACCATAGCCCATCACCTCCATGCCCTTACCGCTCGGCTTGAGCTGCATCATTTTAGCCGTTCGCGTGCCCAGGTCAAACCCAAACAACGGCTGATCGTGATAAATAAGTGGTACGCGCACTCTTAGCTGACCATAAGCATTATGATCAATTGTAGCATATCGCATATTTGGTAGATTATGAGGTGTCGCTATATTAAAAGGCGGATACCCCGAGGGGTATCCGCCGTGATTGAGGCGTGGCTAGGGATTGGGGAGATTGGTGCGATTACCCTGGTCGTCAACGATACTGGCGTTGACGATTCGGTAGCCCAACTTCGCATAACCTCGCTTTGCACGCCTTAGAACTTGCTTGGCCTTGGCTTCAGACCGATGTTCGGTAGCATCAATCCACTCAACACCGACTGATGCTTGAATGGAGCTTACGATGGCGTAACGAAGAACGGTCTTACCTTTCTTCGCTTTATTCGGATTTACGGCCACCTTAGCTTCTTTCAGGAGGAGGGATAAGCCGAGAAAACTTTAATATTTTTTTAATTTTATGTCAAGATCAGGGATTATAGAGCTGCTCGCGCCAGTTCAAAATGCTATAGCTGCCCGTCGTTGGATATTGCGGCGGGGGCGCATAAATCAAATTGGAGTCAAAGTTTGTGGCCGTTGTAGCGTAGCCAGCGGTTACATTATTGTGATTGTCGACCCAGGTCCAGGTCCAATAATCGTAAGAAGCGATAGCACCAAACGTAGTGATAGTAGACTTAACCGGCGCGTTAGAGTCAACCCAAACGTGGCCTTTTTGGGCCAAAAATGCTCCATCAATCTCGAGGGTGGAGGGGGCGTAGTCGGCAATGTGAACGTCTTTTTGAGCAATAAAACCGAGGGCTGCACTGCCATCCTTGGCTTTGTAGGTGATATTGCCCACGATATTAATGCTAGCGTTCGTAGCAGCATTGTCGGGCAGGCGCGAGGCCACTACCGTCATGCGGCCGGGGAAATTGGTTCCTTCTACCCAAGTGTTATCCGAGACAAAGAAGATGCCATTACCCGGCGTGCTCTTGTTGTACAAGAAGGTTTTGTTCAGCCCGGAGCCAGTTTCGCTGTTTACTTTGTAAACATCCACGGTGCCATCGCTGCGCAAGAATAGATAGTAGCCTTGGCCAGATGACTTGGGCAGATATTGACCCCCAGCTTGGGCGGCCGTCGATAGGCTCTGGAGATTGGCCGTGACCTGGGTGAAGTCAATCGATGGCACTGGGTACTGCCACTGGCTGGCGGGGCCGCCATTGCCCCAGACCCCATTGTGAATGGTGCCATCGCCACCAAACTGCGGCGTGGGCTTGTAGGTGGCATTGGCCGAGTACACCGGACCGTTGTTCGTGCCGTCAAAGTGGACGCCTACGTTTGAATGTACCGGCCCGGTGGTGCTTTCGTTGGCGCCAAACCATACCTCGGTGGCCGTGAGCAGTACGTAGCTGGCAAACGACGGCTGGCCGATCTGGGCCAGAATGGTGCGAGTGCCCGGCATGTGTGGCACCTGGCCCACCGATTTAATCGTAGTCACCGTTGAACCCGACGATGGGGGCGTAATGGTGAGTGTATAGGTGCCTAGCACATTGCCGTCGTTGTCATAATAGTTGTGTACATATGGCCCATACGGCGCGCTGGCCGGCGTGGTGCCGCCATCTTTGTAGTCGGTAGGATTGTGCGCTAAATGCCATAGATAATAGTTGACGCCAGCCTCAGCTACGTTCAGTGCCGCCGATTGCCGTTGTTCAAACTGCATAAATCGGGCGTTATTTATAAGTACCTGCGTGCCAATCGTTGCCAGCATCGACAGTATCAAGCCCGTGATGAGCACGGTGAGCATAATATAGCCAGATTGTGATGGAGATCGTTTCATAGATTCGTCTTTAGGTTGCGCAGCGTTACGCGGGTGGTAAGTGAAATGGGCACCGGCACCTGCTTGGCGTTGGGGTTAGCGGCTAGATAGATACCAATATCCTTTACCTGGCTTGTGGCAAAAGCGTTACTTAGCTGGTTGCCTGCATCATCGTAGTAGGTAAAGAGAGGGTTACTGCCCATCACCAGGTCGATGCGGGTAGTGGTGACCACTTCGTTAGCGGGATCGTAGGTGTAATTCGGGGCCGTGCCAGTGGGCGGTGTTACCCCAATATTGAGATTGGTGCCGCTGATAAAGTAACGGATCTTCTTAATAGTAGTGTCCTGGGGCGAAAAATAACCGTAGATAATGAGCGTATTGGCCTGGGCCGTATCTACGCTTGTGGCGCCGCGTACCACCTTGGCAATGCGATCAGCCAGAATATTGAGCTCCAAGGAGGTATTGCTCTGGGCCTCCAGAAAGGTGTAAGAGGTGAGGCCCTTAATAGCAAATGTAGTGAGAGGTATAGAGATAGCCCCGGTAATCACAATTACGACCAGTAGCTCAATCAGGGTGTAGCCAGCTTGGCTCGGGTTACGGTGTAACACTGAAGCCTCCCGTCTGTGTGGCAGTAGTGCCGCTGCTCGTTACCACCACATCCCAGCTGCCGGTAGCCGCACTGCTGAGATTGAGGCTACCGGTGAGCTGGGTGCTGCCGGTTACGCTTAGGCCGGTAGCTACCACATCCGGCTGGCCTGATTGCTGAAGTTTAACCGTGGTACTGCCATTAAAATTCGTGCCAGTAAGGGTAAATGCGAGACTGCTGGTGCCGGTTTGGCCGCTGGAGGGTGCCATACTGCCAATAGTGACGTATGAGGATGACGACGACAGCACCAATTGAACGGTTTGACTCGAATTAGGCGCCAGCGCCACTGGCTGGTATGGCTGCACAGACACCGCATAGGATCCACTGGGCGGAATAAAACTGTATGAGTCCCACTCCATGTTGCCTAGATTTATATTGCCACTGGCATCGGTGGTACTGGTGACGTCGTACTTGTATTTGCTAGGGGCGCTGCCGTTCTTTTCGAGTATCTTGGCGCCGCGAATTTCGATGGCTTTGTTTGCTATCGGGTTGCCAGTGGTATCAATCACGTGTACTGAGAGTGCCGAGACTCGATCGATTGACATAGTGATGGCGGTTACTTGCTGCGCGAGCACATTGGGATTAAGCTCAACCGCAGTGGTGGTGCCGGGCGGATCTGCTTCGGTAGCATCGGTAGAGTAGCCGGGGAGCGAGGCGGTAATCTGGTATTCGTTTTTGGAATCGGGGGGTAGATTGGGGATCACCACCAGACCTTGATTATCGGTCGTGGTAGTAATGTCCACGTCGGGATTAGCAGCTGTGTTGAGAATATGAACATTGGCGTTTGCGACCGGCTGGCCGCTGGCATCGATCACCGTTATGCTGAGCACGCCCGTATTGGACGCGGTTTCGGCGGCCTTGGCGGCAAAGTCACTGGTCATTTGCGCCACCAGCTGGCCGCTCGATTTCAAATACACACTAATTTGGGCCTTCTTATAATCGGCCGGGTTGAGATCTTTGGGCTTGCCAGCAGCCGGTCCGCTAGCGCACGGACAACTTACGTAGCCATCGTAGGGATCATCCACATAATTAACCTCAGTCTTCATGTTGAAGGTATAGCCACCGCGCGTCACCACCTGGTTATCAGGAATGAGTCCGGGCGGATAAATGGCGCCAAACTGGGTAGCAACACTTTGATAGGGTAGGTCGCGCAGATATTCCATTTGCTCATTGGCTAGGGACAAGGCAATGGCGCGCGCCTTGCCCAATGTCACGGTGCGCAAGTTGGACACAAATAATTGCGTCACGCCGGTTACCATGATGGTCATTACAACGAGGCCGAGAATCGTCTCGATCAACGTAAAACCACCCTCACCTCGGGTCTTCATAGTCTGATTATACCGCTTACGTTCACGAAAAACGACCCCGGAATGAGGCCGTTTTTCGTGATGTCTGGACATACTAGTTGTTGTTTACGAGCTGGAAGCCGCGATTGGTGCTCGTGCAAGCAGAATCGTTGGCCACGGTGTTCGCGCCAGTGTCGCCGCCATTCTCCAGGCAGCCATGCAGAGTGTATGTTGTATTACTGTTGGCTGGCGTGTAGGTGTAGACATATTCGCCACTGCTCTTGGGATCCTTGGGTACCGTCTTCATGATCGGCGTGGCACCGCCTTGGGCGTTATCGAGCGGACCGGTCTGGTCGGTGCTGCCGAGCACTTGGTCGGCCACGCCCGCGGTACTGGGGTAGGCATTGTTACTTACGAAGTACTCTTCGAGGCCTTTTTGGATGGCACGCAGATCCGTCTTGCGCTGCGTATCACGGGCTTTCTTGGGCGCTGAGGTGATATTGGGGATGATCAGCAAGGCCAAAATGCCAATAATCACGATGACGATCAATAGCTCAAGCAGGGTAAAACCCGACTGACGCTTTAAACTGGATGGTACCATGGAGCTCACCTTTTATAGTCCTATTATAATAGTGCTTATGCTAAAGAAAAAGGCCCTTTCAGGCCTTTTCTCTTGCTACAACTGATTCAACTAGTTGTTGTTGTAGAGCATAAATGACCGGGTAGTGCAGGTTCCGAGCTGAGCCTTGGAAGCTACATCGGTGCTGGCACCGTTGTCGCCGGCGTTTTCAAGACAAGCACTTAGGCTGTAGGTGGCACCGGCCGGGCTGGCGTAGCCATACTGGTACGGCGCGCTGTTCTTGGGGTCGGTTGGGATGGACTTCATGATCGGCGTGGTGCCGGAGGTCAGGGCCGTCAGGGCAGAGTCGGCCGTTGCGGCGGTTGCCTGAGTCGGGTAGACGTTGTTGCTCACAAAGTACTCTTCTAGACCCTTTTGAATGGCACGTAGATCAGTTTTACGCTGCGTATCGCGGGCCTTCTTGGGGGCCGAAGTAATATTCGGGATAATCAGCAAGGCCAAAATGCCGATGATCACGATGACGATCAAGAGCTCGAGGAGCGTGAAACCGCCTTGTTTTTTAATAATGTTCTTCAGCACGAGTGCTCACCTCCTTAAATTTGTGGACCAAATAAATAAAGCCAATGCTCTATGTATCGTCACTATAAAGCGCTTACGGTTAGGTGTCAACGCCTGAAAGAGGCAACTACAAGGGAAGCCCCGCTCCGGCGCGAACGTCGGAACGGGGTGTTGGACGCGACGAGTTGTTACCGTCGCCGGTGCCGTTGGCACCTCCATATTGAACGATCAGCCGGGCCGATTAGCCTCCGTTGCTGTCGCCCTTGTCTTCGCCGCCAAGCTGCAACACTTGATCCTCCCTTCTTCAAAGGGTCTTGCCGACAGAGTAATTATAAGGCAAAGCCCCCGTTCCGAGCAGGTCGGAACGGGGGTGATTCTTAGCCCTCACGCGTGGCCATAGCGCACCTCCTTGGAGAGCAGAGCCGCGACCGGTCGGCCGCGGAGTCTCAGAGCCAAAAGCAACCGATCGGCGTCCACAGAATGCGGCCACTGTAGGGGTTGGTGAGCTCTAGCTGGGCGGTCAGTTCGGGCGTCAGGCCAGATGTCGGCAGGGGATTGGGCTCAACCGGATCGGGCGGTGCGTGCTCCTTGAGCAGGCCCTCGGCCTCGTGTAGCAGTCGGCGCCGCTGACAGCAGAACGTGCAGTAGTCGGCGGCCCGGAGGAGGCTCGAATCGTAGATTCCCAGAGGGGCCAGGCCGCATAGTACAGCCAGAATGGCCGCTACAACCATGACCGGCACGGCGGCGTTCACCGGCATCGTCAGCGTAACGACCGTTAGGCCGCCGGTAATGGTTAGGATACTACCTATCACAAGTGCGATGGTTCTGGCGCTGGGCTTTGACATAGCCCGTCCTTTCGAGAGAGCAAAGGTACGTTGGAGAAATTGTATTATAACACTTATGCCTAGAAAAGTGAAGCCTCGTTCCGACGAATCGGAACGAGGCTTGCTGAGGCTAGGCCGCGGCCTTCTGATCCATCTTCCGGCTCACCCACCCAGCCAAGCCGTACTGGTCCAGCTTCTGGAGCTGCGGCTGCTGCTTGATCCAGGTAGTACCAGCAGCGAGGGCGACACGAGCGCCCAGGCTCAGGGTAGTGACGAGCACGAATCGGCCAGCAGCGCTACCGACCTTGCGACGGATGGCGTCGTTGGCGGTAGTGATCAGCCATCCGCCAGTCACGTCCAGACCACTGTTGATGGGATGCCAGGCCACGCGAATCACGCCGGTGCCAAGGTCCAGGTTCTTCATCCAGGACTTGCGTTGGCGCCAGGTGACTGGCGGCTTGGCCAGCGCGGCCGTCAGGCCAGAGCCCACCGACCCCAGCACCAGAAGGCCGTGCTGGATGAGCTTGGCGCGCTGTTCCGGGTCATCCCAGACGTCCTGGAGCTGCTGCTTGAGCTCGGTCAGGTTGATGGACATGGTACTCCCAACTGTCAGAAAAAGCTCACCTCGGGTAGGCGACTATATATTTTTATAACATTATGCTAGATTTTGCAACTATACCGAGCTCGACAGGGCCGAGATCGGTCCAAACACTGAGATGACAATAAAGCCCACCATACTACCCAGCACCAAGATTAGGATTGGCTCGATAATAGAGGTAATGCCGGCAATCACGGTATCAACCTCGCGCTCATAAAAGCTTGCTAGTTTGAGCAAGATTTCATCGATCTTGCCGGTTTCCTCGCCCACGGCCAGCATCTGACCAACAATGGCCGGGAAATGTTTGCTCGCCCGGATCTGCTCGCTCATCGGTCGGCCGTTCTTTACCTTTTGCGCCACAATCTCCAGTTCTTGGCGATAGACCGAGCTATTGAGGGCTGACTTAGTGGCGCCCAACGCGTCCAGCACTGAGATGCCAGAGGCCATCAGGGAACCAAACGTCCGGGCAAACCGGGCTACATTTACTTTCACCAGAATAGGCCCAATGATGGGAGCACGAAGCATAAATTGATCAACGAACTGGTGTCCTGCGGGTGTCTTGTACCAACGTACAAAAACTACCACCGCCACCATGGCGCCAATAATTAAGTAGTACCAGTAATGCACCATAAAGCCGGAAATCGCCAGCATAATCTTGGTATAAATAGGTAGGGAAGCCCCCGCATCAGCAAAAATACTAGCCAGCTTAGGCACGATTACCGTCATGAGGAAAAAGAAGGCAGCTACAGTGGCCGTAGTAATGACGGCCGGATAAATCATGGCGCTACGCACCTTACTAATAATTTCGGCGTCTTTCTCTTGTTGCGTGGCCAGACGGTCAAGCACATCATCAAGGATACCCCCAGTCTCACCGGCTCGTACCATGTTGATGTAAATATTGTTGAAGACCTCTGGGTGGCCACTGAGGGCATTGGCCAGAGTGGCGCCGCCTTCTACTTGCTTGGCAACCTCAGAGATAACGTGGCTCAGCTTTTTGCTCTCCGATTGTTCGCGCAGAATGTTAAGTGCTTGCACAATCGGTACGCCAGCATTGATCATGGTGGCAAACTGGCGGCTAAAGATAACCTTGTCTTGCAGCTTAACTTTGTTGAAGGCTGCAAACCGGTCCATGAAACTACCACTGTGGCCGGCAGCCGCCTCCTTAACGAGGATGGGGGTAAGCTCCTTTTCGGCCAAGGCAGCGGTGGCGCCAGCTCGATCGACCGCCACAAGAGAGCCCTTCTGGATGGCTCCGGCTTTATCGCGCGCACTGTAGGTAAACGATGGCATAGCTTACTCGCGTGTTACCCGCAAAATCTCCTCAATGGTCGTTTTGCCCATTAATGCTTTTACAAAGCCATCTTGCTGCATAGTAAGCATGCCGTCGCGAATAGCCTGGAGCTGAATGTCATCGGCGGTGGCGTGACCTACGATCATCTTTTGGATCTGCTCGGTGACCTCGAGCACCTCGTAGATACCCATGCGGCCTTGGTAAGCCGCGCCACCGCAGGCCTCGCAGCCCGGCCCGGCTTTGTAGAGGATGAACTGGCCAGACTTAAGCCGGGCCGGATCGGGCGCCGGCGCGGCCGGGGGCGGGGGAGCGGGAGCAGCTTGCGCCGGCGCCGCCTCGGCAGCTAATGTGGCGGGATCGGGTACGGTCGGTAGATTGGCCTTTTTGGCGTCTTCGGCTGAGCGGTTGATAATGTTGGGATCAGCCGCAATCTTATCCAAAATACTCTTGGTAGTCTCAATATCATGCGTCGGCTCAATCACGCGGCCTTTCTTGCGCTCTGTCGGCTCGATCACCAGCGGCTTGGGAGCTTGCTGTGGCACGGGCGCGGGTACTGGTGCTGGCGCGGCTGCGGTTGCAGCTGCCGTTCCTTTGCCGCCCTCCATCTCTCGGAAGTGTTTGAGCGCCAGGTCGAGCTGGAAGTCGCGCTTAATGTTGCTCAGTTCCGTACCCTCCGGCACGAAGGCCTGCCGGCACACGGGGCACAGTCGGCGCACCAGACGCTGGCCAATCACGGTGTTCACGGTAGAAGCAATCAAGAATGGCTCAATGCCCATATCGAGCAGACGAGGCAGGGTGGTAGCAGCGTTATTGGTGTGCAAGGTGCTCAAAACCACGTGGCCGGTTAGAGCGGCCTGTACAGCCAGGTCGGCCGTCTCACCGTCGCGAATCTCGCCTACCATGATGATGTTGGGGTCCTGGCGTAAAAGCGCCCGCAGGCCACTAGCAAACGTCATGCCCGCCTTGGGATTTACCTGCGTCTGGTTGACGCCGATGACGCGGTACTCCACCGGATCTTCCACGGTGCTAATATTCACGCCCGGCGTATTAAGCATACTCAGTACCGAGTAGAGCGTGGTGGACTTACCGGAGCCGGTCGGACCGGTCACGAGCGTCATGCCGTGGGGCTTGTGTAGATTGCGGCCAATAATCTCCAGCGACCGGCCTTCAAAACCCAGTTCTTCGAGCGTGAGTGCCCGGGCTGATTCATCCAAGATACGCATGACAACCTTTTCGCCATCCATGATCGGCAGCGTGGATACGCGCAACGCCACCTGTTTAGCACCTAGGCTAAACTTAAACCGGCCATCCTGTGGCACGCGGTGTTCATCGATCTTCAGGTTCGACAAAATTTTGATGCGCGACACCACGGCGGCCAGAATTGGCTTGGGCAAGGTCATCGTTTCGCGCAGCACGCCGTCGATGCGGTAGCGGACCTGCACGATGTTTTCGCGCGGCTCAATGTGGATATCGGAGGCGCGGCTCTTGACGGCGTATTCCAAGATCACATTAACGGTTTTGGCGATCGGGGCGTCTTCGGCTAGATCTTTGGCCGAGACCTTCTCTTCTTCGGCGGCGTCGGCGCTACTGTCCTTAATTGCTTTGGTAATCTCACTGGAGATATTGCCTTTGTATTGGTCAATCGCGCTCAGAATGTCACCTGGCGTAGCAATATAGATCTTAAGCTTGCCCCCCACTTGCTTGCTGATGAAGTCTGCAGCTTGGAAGTCATCCGGATCGGCCATGGCCAGCTGGTACTGATCTTCTTCAACGCCAAAGAGCACCGCCTGGTACTTGCGAGCGATGCGCTCGGGGATCTTTAGGAGAATTTCGCGCGGAATTTTAAGATCGGCCAGCTCAACGAACGGGACCTCGATGCTCTTGGCATAGAGCTTAGTTAGGTCCTTTTCTGAGATGAGTTTTCTCTTTAGCACACTAGCCTGTAATGGCTCGGTAGAGCCATCTTTTGGCATAGCATCATTAAGTACGGCCTCTTTGACCGTACCCGAATCGAGCAACAGCTTCTTTAGCTCACCATCAGAGATATGCATATTCAAAATCATTGTAGCATAAGCAAATTGATTGCTTGGCAGAGCCACGAGCGATTACGCTGGTGCTTGCGTTTCGGCTTTTGTTCACATATCCTCGGGGAGGATTGCGAGGTGAGGTTATGTCAATAAGGTTGGGGAGTTCCTATGCAATTTCGTGTAATGATTCTGATTGGTTTGGTGGTTGGCCAGATAATGGGTTGGTTATTCGTGCCTCATCCAGCTTTGGCATTGGGCACAGGAGTGTACCTTAGCGAGCTGCAAACCGGTGATGCTGTAAGCGCCAACGATGAGTTTATTGAACTCTATAATGCCACGGGCACCGATGTGTCGCTGGCAGGCTGGCAACTACAGTACCGCGCTTCAACAGGTACAAATGGGACCGATTGCTCCAAGGGCTGGGGCAAATTTGCGACGCTACCGGGCAAAGTAATTAAGTCGCATGGGTATCTACTGCTTGCGAGCACTGCGTATCCACTTGTCGCGGATGGAACGTTCAGCGCCGGTCTGGCCAGTACCGGTGGGGCAATCAGCCTCGTGAACGCCAGCCAGTCGAGCAGTCCAGTAACGCTGGATGTGCTTGCGTGGGGTGATGGTACCTGTGGTCACGGTAGGCCAGCACCGCTCGCCACGGGTCAGAGCCTGGAGCGGCTGCCTGGGGCCGATGCGCCAAACGGTGGCAATGGCTACGACAGTGGCGACAATGCAGCTGATTTTCTCACGCGGTCCACGCCGGAGCCCCAGGCAAGTACTTCGCCGCTGGAGACACCGCTGGCCTACGCCAATGTAGCGGCTGGTGATCCGGCCGGTCTGCTTGAATTGTCGGAGGTGGCGCCATCTCCTGGCAAGGATCAGGTCGCGTTTGTGGAGTTCCATAATACTAGTACGGCGGCCATACCATTGGGCGGCTACCGTTTGCGGGTCGGTTCTGCTCAGTACTATTTGCCGGCGCGTATGATTGCACCAGATGGCTATGTGGTTATTGCGGCTGACAGTTTTCCGATTAACCTCCCCGCTACCAGCCGAGTGGCTTTGATTGATGCGGCCGGTGCCGTTATTGATGAAACCGATTGGCAAGACGCACCGGCCGCCGCCAGCTGGATTCGTGACC
>JARIHM010000169.1 GCA_029288275.1 Candidatus Saccharimonadota bacterium
GACTCTATTCTGCTGCGTGACTACTGTCTGCGCCTGGTGTACTTCTTGCAGCAGCCTGGCAACGAGCGCATTGCGGTGACCCAAACGCCCTATTCATCGTTCCGCGGCGCGCGTACCCGTATTGAGCGGCTGGCCGGCGCCACTACTGATATCCAGCACATCCTCCACCAGGGCATGAGCTACTACGGCGCCACCTTCTGGGTGGGAGCAAATGCCGTGATTCGCAAGGACGCGCTGGAAGATATTGCCGAGACCGAGTGGGTGGGCGGTTTCCCGATTCGCCGCTACATCCAGGACCGCACCGTTATTGAAGATACGGAGTCGAGCGTAGACCTGGCACTGCATGGCTGGACGCTCGTGAACTATCCTGAGCGCCTGAGCTACAGCGCCACGCCACCGGACTTTGGTTCGCTGGTGGTACAGCGTCGGCGCTGGGCCAATGGCGGCCTGCTCATCTTGCCGAAGCTATGGGCCACCATCCGCGCCCGCAAGTCGGCCGGCGAGCTGATCTCCCGTGCCGAGGTGCTCCTGCGCCTCAACTACATGGCTTCCATTGCCTGGGCCAGCTTTGGCTTGATCTTCCTGCTAGCCTTCCCATATGACGGTCGCTTGCTCAGCCCGCTGGTGGTGCTGGCCGCGCTCCCCTACTTTTTGGCCATGGCCAGCGACCTCAAATACTGCGGCTACAAGGGTAGCGACGTCTTCCGCATTTACGGCTTTAACCTGATTTTGCTGCCAGTAAACCTGGCCGGCGTGCTGAAATCGCTCCAGCAAGCACTCAGTGGCAAGAAAATTCCCTTTGCCCGCACCCCTAAGGTGAAAAACCGCACCGTAGCGCCGTTGCTGTATGTAATTACTCCGTTACTCATCGTAGCCTTCTCGCTGTTCACACTCTGGCGCGATGGCACCGCCCACAACTGGGGCAACGCTGCCTTTGCGGCCTTTAACGCCTTTGTGGCGAGCTGGGCGATTCTGGCTTATATCGGCATTGGTGGCACCTTGATGGATATTTGGGTAGGCTTAACCGATTGGATGTACGTGGAAGTCAAGCCCAAGCTGGCAGCCACTACGGCCGCAGCCGAGCCAGCTATCGATTGGCGCGCCGTCCTGTATCACGGCGATAACGAAGGCACCGTGCCCCTGGCGGCCCGGTCCGAAGAAGGGAGAGTAGCATAATGAGACGCGGAAACCGACGACTTTCACTTTGGCGCTTCTTGCTAGCGCTGGTACTGCTGGCCGGCGTAGGCGCCGGCAGCATGTACGGCAATCAATGGCTCAAGGCCGCCCGCGTGGCTGCCGCTCACCAGCCCTGGTTTGCAGCCTACGTAGACGTCACCGCTACGCCAACCTTTGCCTTTGAGCAAATGGGCGCTAGCGGTGGCAGCCACGACGCCGTGCTGTCATTCATTGTGTCTTCACCATCCAGTGCCTGTACGCCCACCTGGGGCGCAGCCTACACCCTGGCGCAGGCCAACGGCTCGCTCGATCTTGATCGCCGCATTGCCCGCCTGCGCCAACAGGGCGGCCACGTGGCTATCTCCTTTGGCGGCCTCGATAATCAGGAGCTGGCCGTCGGTTGCACCGATCCGGATCAGCTTCTGGCTGCCTACCGCTCAGTAGTCGATCAGTACCATATCGACACCATCGATCTCGACCTGGAAAAGACCGGCCTGACCGACCAGGCTGCAGCCGCTCGCCGCGCTACAGCCATTGCCAAGCTACAGGCCGAGCGCCGTGCCCAGGGCAAGAATCTGGCCGTCTGGGTTACCCTGCCGGTTGATCCGCAAGGCCTCACCGAGGACGGCACGAACGCCGTCTCACAGCTGCTCGGCAAAGGCGTAGACCTGGCTGGCGTTAACGTTATGACTATGGACTATGGTGCCAGCCTTGGTAGCCAGTCAATGCTCGATGGTTCACAGAGTGCCCTTGCTCAAACTGCTCGGCAGCTGAGCATCCTTTACCAGCGCGCTGGTACTCACCTGAGCGACGCTACTATCTGGAGCAAGCTCGGCGCTACACCCATGATCGGCCAAAATGACGATACAAATGAAATCTTCACGCTTGATGATGCCAAGAGCTTCAACCAATTTGCTCGCTCGCACAAACTGAGCCGGATGTCGATGTGGTCGGCCAACCGGGATATCACCTGTGGCAGTAACTACGTTGACACCAAAGTGGTGTCAAACTCCTGCAGCGGCGTCAAGCAGGGCAATCAAACCTACGCCGCCACCCTTGGTGCAGGCTTTGGCGGCAACCTATCCCAGAGTGCCGGTGTAGTTACTACAGCCGAGCCCGCCGCTACTCAGACCCCCGACAATCCCGCTACCAGTCCCTACCAGATTTGGTCACCCAGCGGCGCTTACCTGGAAGGCACCAAGGTAGTGTGGCATCACAATGTCTACCAGGCCAAATGGTGGACTGAAGGCGACACGCCCGACAACCCCGTACTGCAATCCTGGCAAACGCCGTGGACCCTGGTGGGTCCAGTGTTGCCCGGGGAAAAGCCGATTCCGCAGCCCACGCTTGCGCCCGGCACCTACCCCAACTGGACCGGTACTACCGCATACAACACCGGCGATCGCGTACTCTTTAATGGCGTGCCTTACCAGGCCAAATGGTGGAACCAAGGCCAGAGCCCAGCCGCCGCCTCGTCCAATGCTGATGCCTCGCCTTGGACTCCGTTGACCCAAGCCCAAATCAACGCGCTGACCACCAGCTCCAAGTAGCCATCGCGGGCTTCAATTGACCACCATGCTATAATGGCGCCAAGAGTATACCTCTTGTCCCTACCCACGAGGAGTCAGCATGGCTACGCTTCAGGGTGTGCTGGAACTCCATAGCGAGACCGGTACCGAGGGCGGTAGGTGGGCCTTCCAGGATGCAGCCCACATCAGCTTAGAGCCAGCCTCAGCCGTGTTTGGTCACGGCGAGGCGGTCTACGACCCTGCTACCGGCCGGCTCGGCCGAGCCATTAAGGCTCAGCGTCCAGACGGCAGCCGAGCCGCATCTATTGAACCTGGCGCCGTCATTTATGTTGAGGTGGAGTGGACCGACCACACCACCGATACTCGGCTCATGAGCGATCTTCTCACCGAGTGCTGGAGCCATGATGGTCTGCATGTCCTTAAGAACGGCAACCAGCTGACCATCTACGATCCGGGCGACATTACTCAGGTCCTTTGGAGCGGTACTATTCAACTGCAGCCATACGAGCCTTTTACTCAACATGCCTACGGTTTTTGGATCCGGACCGACCAATTGGGCGTGGACCGCCAAACCTGGGCACGATGGTTCCTGGACCACTACCCGGCGCAGCTCACGGATGATTAATCCTGGCTAGCCCACAAAAAAAGAACTCGGGTATGTTGCCCGAGTTCTTTTTACGATTGTGTTTTACCCTTCGTATGATTTAAGTTCAATGGCGTCAAACGGCGCCCGGAACATCTTGACCATAGCAGTGCGCCAGGGCATGCGCGGCAAGAGGCGAATGTTAACGTCACCGAACCAGCGGGCCATATTCGATTCGGGAATAAACTGCTTGCCGCTTGAAGCCGCCGACTTCTGATTAGTCACCACAAACGGGCGCATAGCCGTCTCGTAAGCCGCGAAGGCCTGGGCGGCAGCGCCGCCAGCCGCTTTAAGCTCGCCCGCCAGCACATAGGCCCCCACAAGCGCCAAGCTGCTCCCCTGGCCCGACAGCGGCGAAGCACAATACGCAGCATCGCCCACCAGCGCTATCCGCCCTCGCGCCCACTCAGGCAGCGTCACCTGGCGAATGGCGTCAAAGTAGAAGTCCGGTGCCGTCTCCATAGCTTCCAGTAGTCGCGGCACTTCCCAACCCTGGCCGGCAAACTGCTGGGCTAAAAGCTGCTTTTGGGCCGTCACATCGCGAAAATCGTACGACAGCTCAGGAGAACTAAAATAAAATAACGCCTTGGCTTCCTCGGCCCGGTGCGTCGTATACATACCAGCTAGCTTACCCGGCGTGCGGTAGAGCAGCTCCTGATCCTTAAGCCCTAGATAATTCGGGATGGTAAAAATCGAGACATAATATCTCAGGGCCCGAGTAAATTCTGGCCGATCGCCCCATACCAGCCGCCGCACATTCGAATGCAAACCATCAGCACCGATCACCAGATCAAACCGGCGCGGCGCATCGTGAGCAAATGTCACCTGCACGCTGGCACCGTCATCAGCCAGCTCACGGATACTGTCGTTCCAGATGTAATGCACATTGGCCTTGGTAGCACCATGCAGCAATTCCAGCAGGTCACCACGCATTAACTCAGCGTCGGCCGTGTCGCCCTCACCGGCAAACAGCTCCATAATTTTACCCGGCTCAGCCAGTACCTTGCCCCGCTCGTTAACGTAGCTTCCTTCATTATGAATAGCTGCCGCACGAATACCCGGCAGAAGTCCCATCCTAGCTGCTACCGTCACGGCCGGCCCCCGCAGGTCGACTGCATAGCCACCCTCGCGCAGGCTCGGCGCCTGCTCCACAATCGTCACGTCGTAGCCGTACTTGGCTAGCCAATATCCGAGCGTGAGGCCACCCACGCCAGCGCCTGAGATCAAAACGGTTTTAGGGGTTGTTTTCATTATTATTTATCCTTCTTAATGAGCGTCAGTACCGTGGTCATCAACGTAGCCGTGAACTGCTCTAAGTCAAACTCCGGGTAGACGGCCAGCTGGCCCAGAAAACCGTCCCGGGCGCTATCGATGATGATGGCCAGGTTAAAGGCATCGAAATCGCCAAACTCGCCGCTAGCTTGGCCTGCCTTTAAGACCTCGGCAATCGGCATGAAACCCGCATGCACCACATCAGCCCGGTGCGACTGGGCATCGGTTTTACTGCGGCCCACAAACAAAATCTCCAAGAGCGCCTGGAACAGCTCCGGCCGCGTACCCATATAGGCCAAATCTGCCTCAAGCATAATCCGGAGCCGGTCTGTAGCCGTGGCTGCCCCAGCTACCTGCGCCGCCACATGCTCCTGCCGTTGCTGAGTAATAAAGGTATACACTGCCTCGGTCAATTCTTCTTTACTCTTAAAATGATAGGAAATAAGGCTGGCGCTAATACCTGCCTGGGCGGCAATGCGCGAGAAGCTGGTGTTCAGATAACCTTGCTCAGCGAGCACGGCAATAGTGGCTTCCACAATTTGCGCCCGGCGAGCTTGCTCAATGAATGACTTCTTGGTTTCTTCTTCCTGGTTGTTTGAATTATTTTTTGAATGCATATTCAAAAAATAGCATACTCAATCAATTCATGCAATCCCAAATAAAAAAGAACGGTCCATTAAGGCCGTTCAACAATAATTCCAGAGGTACCCCGGGTTTCGTCGCAACGAAACCCGGGGCGAGCTACTCTAACTATGGTTAGGGCAGCAATGTAACTGCGGCGTAGGTGTTCTCGCCATGCAAGCCGCAGTCGCTAGGCTCGAACAAGCACGACTGACGGCGCTGGTCAGTCCAGACCGCCACCGTGGCCAAGCCAACCGTAGTAAGCCCGCTGTAATCGCCGATGAAGCGCGACGCCCGCGGGAAATTGGCATTGATCGAGGTGGACGACCAACGGTTATCCTTGGTCGGATCCGACAGCGCCGTGCTCACCTGCGTTTGATGGAACTGCAAGCTGCCCGGTCGCTGCTCTACGGCCACGGTGTAGCCGTAGAGGTGGTTGTTCGGATCGTACGATCGGTCCATGTACCCGATCTGCAACCGGCCGAGACCATCATAGCTGGCCCAAGGGAAGAACTGGTCCCCCGGCTTGGCGATAGCCGTTGGCTGGCTCCAGGTGGTACCTGAGTCGTAGCTCTGCGACACAATGATGTCGCTATTGGTCTTGGCAGTGTACGGATCCGAGCTCACCGGCAGCTGCGGCGCATTGCGGTCGTCAAACCACACTACTGCCACATGCTTGGGGTTGAGCGGGTCTGCCGCCATGTTCCCCTGCATGAGGATGCGCAGCTCACTGTCCTGCATGGTCTGATGGCCATCCGTATTCACCGGATAGTCGCCCTCGGTCAAGCCATCGTAGGCCTGGCCAATAAAGAACGGGCCAGCCATCAACGCACCCGTAGCCGGGTTGAGTCGCACGCTAAAATGCCGTGTTCGCTCAAGGTTGGTTGTGCTATCAGGCGCGTACTTGGTGGTGTTGTAGAACGTGGCCATGACCGTGCCATCACGAGCCACGGCAATGGCATTGCCCCACGTCTGATCGCAAGTATGAGGAGCTGTCAATCCCACACACTGCGGCGACGAGCCACCGATATTCTGCACGCTGCCAAAGTGCTGGCCGCCATCATGCGACACCGCTGCCACGATTGGTGCAGTGGTCAGCTGGCTCTCGCCGCTATCGGTAAACTGGTAAACCACCCAGGTGATAGCCACGTTGCCTCGGCCCCAAGCGGCCAACTGCGGGTGATCATTGGTAGAGGTAGCCGTTCCCACAGCCACATTTACCATGGGCGACCACGTGAGGCCGCCATCATGACTGGCAGTAACCACTACGGCACTCGTGTCTTCGCACAGGCTGGCGTAGTACACTGTGCCCGCTGCATCAAATGCCAGCGACGGGTCGCCGGTGAACGTACACACGGCCGGATACGGCAGCGCCACATCGATCCACGAATGGCCGCCGTCCATCGACACATGAGCCCGCGACAACAACGTGCGCGTGGTCGCGCTGGGCTCCTGGTAGTCGTTCGCGCCAACCACCAGATTCAGCGGGTTGAGCGGATTGGCCGCCACCGCTGTTTCGTTATGGGGAGCATCCAGCTGATCACAACCGACCAACACATTACGATCCAACGAAGGAGCCGAAGTGCACAACCGACTGCCGGAACTACCATCGGCGGCTGCCGCCTGAGCGGCAACAGGAGCCCCGCCTATCACTAACAGGCTGGCAGCTACCAGCGCCAACGGTCCTTGCTTCCACCTACGCATACACCCTCCTGGGTCAGGCGGTCTTTGAGTTGACCGCTACTTATTATACGCGATAACGAAAGAATTGTTTCATATTTAAGAAGCGGCGTACGGCAAGCTAACTGCAGTTCATTCTAATCTAATGATCGCGCTGATGTAATCTGAGGAGCCAGCGACTTGCCCACACGTAGCATCTGTTCCGACTGGGCGGCAAGAGATTCCTGATGCGCGGCGCTCAAGAGAGCCCCATAATTGTTAAAATGCTCCTCACGCTTACCAGGATCGCTAGCTGATTCGGGAGATTGGTCAGGATTGCTCATACGCTGCCCTTTTGGCCATTATAGCAAGGTAGGCTGGGGCTTAGGTAAGACGCCCTCGTGCTCTAGCAGGAAGCGCTTAGCCTCCAGGCCGCCGGCGTAACCGGTCAGCTTGCCATTGGAGGCAATGACTCGGTGGCACGGCACAATGATGGAGAGCGGATTTTGGCCAATGGCGGCGCCGACAGCCCGTACCGCTTCCGGTAAGCCAATCGCCTGAGCCATCTGCAGGTATGAGCGGGTTTGGCCATAATTAATCTGGATTAGCTCCTGCCAGATGCGCCGCTGGAAAGCCGTTCCCTGCGCTTGGTACTGGATGTCAAAACGGGTACGCTGGCCAGCAAAGTACTCCTCTAATTGATGCAGTACCAGCGCAAATGGCGCCGCATCGGCAGTCCATTCGGGCTGAATAACCGGCTTGTTCCAGTACACTTCCCAGTGAATGCCGTGCAGCGTCTGACCATCGCCGGTCAAGAGAACCGCGCCAGCCGGTGTCTGGCTCGTGGTGTAGTAGATCATATTAGCCTCCTTGGTTTGAGAGGGAGCGCCAGAGCAGCATAGTGGCATAACTGCGCCATGGTCGCCATCGGAGGGCCTGCTGGGTTACTTGCCGCTCAGTCGGCCGGCGGCCGTCAATCGTAAGGGCCTTTTGGATGCCCAGGTCGCCGGCCGGCAGCGCATCAGGCCAGTGCAGCACGCGCAAACGCAGGTATTCAGCCGTCCACGGACCAATGCCCGGAATAGCCACAAGCTGGTCATAGAATCGACCCGGGTGACCCTCACTAAGACTAAGCTCACCCGCTATAACCCGCCGGCCGACTTCATGGATCGTAGCGGCCCGCTTAGCCGGCAATCCAATGGCGGCAATGTCACCCGGGGTGGCGGCTCTGATCGCTTCTGGCGTAACCCCGATCCGTTCCACCAGCCGTCGCATAAGCGTGGTAGCCCCGGCCACGCTAATTTGCTGACCAATAATCACTCGTAACAGGAGCTCAAAACCATCCCAAGCGCCAGGCACGCGCAAACCTGGATACTTCTGAAATAATACCGCCAGCAGCGGGTCTTCGGACAGTGCCGCCTCAATAGCGCAGGGATTGGCATCCAGATCAAATAGTTGCCGCACATGGCCTACAATGGCATGGGACTGACGGGACAGCTCAATGGGTACTTGAACGCGCAAATGATGCCGCTCTGGAACGTTGATTACTGTAATGACATAACCATCAATCGTTCGGCGATACATGTTGTCATCAATCGACTCTAACGGCGTAGCCCGATCGGCTAGGAGCGCCAGGAGCCCCGTCCAGTCAAAGGGTGGCCGGTAGTCAGCTCGCAGCGTTAGATAGTTGGTGGCCGGTCTAGCCAAGCCCCGGCGGAACCGCTCAGGCGTGAATCCATAAGCTGCCCGCATATTAATGGTGAGCCGGCCCGGCGTATTAAAACCCGCTGAATAGGCCACATCGCTGATGGATAAATTGGTATCCTGCAGCAGCTGCTTAGCAAAGAGAAGCCGGCGGGTGGTGAGGTACTGCTTGGGATCCACTCCATAGGACTCTACAAATAAGCGGCGCAGATGCCGCTCGCTCAAGCCATAAGCTGCTGCTACGCCTTCTAATGTCTCATCCATGAGGAGCGTATCCTCGATCTGCTGACAGAGCAGATGGGCCGGTGAATCATTGGCTTCACGCACGGCGGGCGCCAGTTCGGGCCGACATCGCAAGCAAGGCCGATAGCCAGCTTTTTCGGCTTCGGCAGCTGTAGCCACAAAGGTACAGTTCTCTAGCTTGGGCACATGCGTGGGACAGATCGGACGACAATAGATGCCGGTGGTCTTCACGCAGATAAAGAACAGCCCATCAAACCGTGGATCGTGGGCCATTAATGCCCGGTAGTAGTCTGCTCGCGTCATTTCCATAATCACTAGCCTACCACCACTTAAAGATGGCAGGCTGCGTTTTCGGACATGAGTCTAGGATTGACGCAAAGAACGAGCCGCCATATGAATCGCTAGCTTGGCCGGCAGCAGACGCGGCAATTGAGCCCGCCAGTATGCCCACATGGTGTCCACGACATACGGATTGTCCTTTTCAAGCGCTGCAAATGCTGACTGCACCGCTTGCTCTGGAGTGCGCTTCTTGGCGTTCACGGCCGGGCTTGTGGTACCCTGGCTCGTAAAGCCATCGCCCCTGTGAAAACCGGTATCAGTAGGCGCTGGGCATAAGGCCGTGATACGCAAGCCGCTCCTATGATACTCGCCCCAAAGCGCCTTGGTAAACGAGAGAACAAATGCCTTAGTTGCGCCATACATGGCCATGTATGGCCCGGGCCAGAATGAAGCCGATGAGGAGCCCACGTTTACAATAGTACCCTCTCCGCGTGCTACCATTCCCGGCAAAAACAAATACGTCAGCTGGGCCACCGCTACGGCGTTCACCATAGCTTGAGCGTGCTCAGTAGCCAGTTTAAGCGTATGACTCGGCCCACGCGTGCCGAAGCCGGCCGCATTGATGAGCACCAACACCTCGCGACCAGTCTTAGCCACAACCCCCGCGATTTCATTCGGAGCGGCCTCACGGCTTAGGTCGGCTGGCAGCTCCATAGTTTCAATACCGTACGTAGACTGGAGCTCGGACGCCACCGCCTTGAGGCCGGCTGCATCAACCGCTACCAGGATCACATTGGCACCACGATGAGCCAACTCCCGAGCAAATGCTCGGCCAATGCCTGACGAAGCCCCCGTTACTAAAGCCCACTTTCCTTGATACTGCATCAGGCTTCCTCCCTAAATTTATGCGACTGTTCAAGCGCAGAAACAAAGCTTTTGAGCAGATTGATGCCCTCTCGGACATCGAGTGAATAGCGGCGCTGCGTGCCGGCTCGAGTGGCCTTAATGAGCCCCGCTGACTGCAAAATCTTCAGGTGATGCGAGACGGCCGGCCGCGAGATGCTCAGACGAGCTGTTAGTTCATTTACGCCCAGGGATTCATACTCACAAAGCAATAGGATAATCTGCTGTCGATTAACCTCGCCCACGGCGATAAATACCGGACCAGCTTGGCGAAAAACATCCCGT
>JARIHM010000174.1 GCA_029288275.1 Candidatus Saccharimonadota bacterium
CACTCGTGTACCTCGTCAATGATCAGGACCTGGGCGCCGGAGCCGGTGAGCTCGCGGACGAGCTGGAGACCGTCGGTGCAGAACAGCACCCGGGTTTCCTGCGAGTCCTTGCGCTCGTGGGCGGTACGGAAGCCGACGATCTCCCCAAGGGGAGTGCCGACCTCCTCAGCTACGCGCTCGGCCACCGTGCGGGCGGCCAACCGGCGAGGTTGGGTGACGACGACCTGGTACCCCTCGTCCAGAAGGAACTGGGGCACCTGCGTCGACTTCCCGGCGCCCGTCTCGGCCGTGATGACGACCACGTCGTGCTCGTGTACGGCCTGGACGATCTCGTCGCGGCGGGCGTAGATCGGAAGCGTTTCGTTGAACATTTGCGTCCTCAAGCTGGGTAGCCTTGCGGCCTATCGGTTACCCGATATTCCTCCCCGCTTGGCCCGCCTTTCTTAAGGGCAGGTCTTCCGTAAGGTTTATGTATTGGCCTAACGGCACAGCGAGGCAGGACAGCCCCAGTGAGAGTGCACCCGATTGGGTAGCTTACTGCCAGCAAAATATTACGAGCAAAAAGCTATCCAATCGGGACTTTAGAACTATTCGGTTATCAAATAACCTGTGAGCACAATGAGGAGCTCAACGTCAGCTTACGCAAAACGACCGCCCAAATTGGACGATCGTTTATTATAACATAAGTTTATTAAAAAATAAAGACTGGCGGGCCCGACCGGATTCGAACCGGCGATCTCCTCCGTGACAGGGAGGCATGTTAGGCCTCTACACCACGAGCCCAGGTGGGTTAGATAACCGCCATATGGTAACAGGTCGGTGTGCGTTATGCAAGAGCCGGCCTCACGCGAACAATGGCTTGGTAGGGCAGATGACAAAGAATGAGTTCAAGGTCAGAATGCAGAATCTATCTGAATAAATAAGTTGTTCTAAATATATATTTTAGCTTTAGTAAGGTAAAAAATGGCACCTATTCTTTAGCTCAAGCAGTTTGGAGAATATATGATATGATAGCTGTAATAACAGGCAACAAGCGGTGGATCCACAACAGCAGCAACCCATGCGTAGAATGAGTGATCTTGGTCCGCGGCGGTCAATGGACATGGGCCGCCGTCCGGCCGGTCCGCCGCCACAACCGGCCTCTGCGCCTCAGCCCGCTGCGGCGCCCGCTCCACGGCCGCGTCCCTTGGCGCCCCGACCACAACCGCAGCCGGTAGCTCAGGCACCGGCTCGTCCGATGCCGCAGCCCGGCATGGCACCGCGGCCTGTGGCACCGCAGCCGGCTGGCTATCCTGCTGGGGCTCAGCGCCCCATGGCATCTCAGCAACAGCCTCAGGCCCGGCCAGCCCAAGCTACCGCCCCTTCTGGACATGAGCAAGAGCCAATTGAGCAGTCAACGGCCCGTCGCCGCGGCTGGCTTGTAGCCCTGCAGTTCGTGGTCGGCCTGCTCGTCATTCTGGGCGTGGCGGCCGGTGTGGTTATGCTCTACATTCGTTACTATCAGTAGGCTCCCATGAAGCGCGCGCTCTTTATGGCTCTTGGCATCATCGCTCTCACGCTCATTGCGGCGGGTCTTACCGAAGCAACGCTGGCTATGGGTCATCGTGGTGATCTCACGAAGGATCCCGTGGTTCATACTACGGTTAGTCCCACGCCAACTGCTACCCCCAGCGTGACGCCTCCCACTGTTGCTCCGACACCTACACCCAGCGCCACACCGACGCCCACTCCAGTAGTACCGACAGCTACTACGAATGGCTTTGTTCACCTGCGCGCCGGGGCCTCTACGGCCACGGCTATTGTTACGGATCTGAACGGGGGAACCACGGTTACCCTAGGCGCTTACAGCGATAGCCAATGGCAGGAGGTCTATTACAATGGCCTGCATGGTTACATCTTTAAGTCTTACCTTGCTTACTAGCTGATACCGAACATAATTCGAACAAAAAGTTCGAAAAACAATAGTATTTTTCTCCAAAAGTTAATTTTTTTGCTGCAGACGCTTTGTAATAAGGACCGATGTTCGCCGCCTCGCCAAGGAAGATACTTACGCCATAACGTAATGAGGGTACAACGTGGGCAGGTCAAGAATTCGCAAAATCAAATCAAACACTACCCAAACGCAAACCGAGGTGAACGATGTCTTTTATATGAGCCTAGAGGAGGCCAAGGCTGCTATTGCCGATAAGTATGAGTTCCTCGCCGAGCGGTATGAGCAGAAGTATCCCAAGCACAAGGGTCTGAGTTAGCATTAGTATTGGTCGGCACAAGTAAGAGCAACGGTCTGGTCAAGGCCGTTGTTTTTTGGTAAGGTATCCTGGTCAATGGCGCGTCGGCGTCATGTTATGTGCCGATGTAGCTCAGCTGGTAGAGCAGTGCTTTCGTAAAGCAAAGGTCAGCGGTTCGAACCCGCTCATCGGCTCCAGGATTTATTTTTGCCTGCGGGCGTAGTTCATCGGTAGAACGCGACCTTCCCAAGGTTGAGAGGTGGGTTCGATTCCCATCGCCCGCTCCAGGAATTATTTGCAATACGCGAAAACGCCCCGCTGCGGGCGGAGGTTTCCGCCACGCTGCAGGGCGTGAACTGACTTGAGGGCTTGTTGTCAGGGTTTGGGTTGGCGCCGGGCCAGAACCCACTCACCCTTGCGGAGGACCAGCTTGGCCGTGAGCTTGAAGAACGTGATGACTGGGGTGTTGCTCTGGAGTGGGAATCGGGCGCTGAGTTCCTCGCTGATGAGTTGCATGAAGGGCCTGAGGTCTTCGTAGCGCCGAACCGGCAGGTCATTCGTTATTTCGAGACAGCCGGTACCCTGGAGGCCTCTCGAACTGATCCAGCTGTAGCTGACGAAGTAGGCATACCGGATCGGCCGGCGCCGCAGCCACTTGGGCCACAACAGCTGGCCGAGTCGACGGAGCCACGAGACGGGCTCTGGCTCTGGCTCTGGCCGCTGGGTCTCTTCGGTTTCCTCGACCGGTGCTTCCAAGGACTTCATGGTGCTCCCCTCTGAGGCAGGGTTGGAAGTTGGAATTATTAATATTAGCATAAAATATTTAATTTGTCAATATTCCTTGGATATTGAGTCTTCACGCAGCAACGCGGGACTTAACATCCGCCAAAGTCATAGCTCCCTGAAGTACGGTATAATCCACCTGCTCAACAAGAAGAGTGCACCTCCCAAGTTCTCGACCTGAAAGGGGCACCCGTGCGGGTGGCAGTTTGGAATGTGCAAAGCGGTGGCTTTACAACCTACGATCACGAGTCGCACCGGCCGGAGCGGTTGCCGAATATTGGCCACGCCCTACGGATGCGCCGGCCTGATGTGGCGGGCTTAGTAGATACCTGGCGTTGGGCGGAGATCTTTACCGAGGAAGAACTTTGTGATGAATTTGGCTTTACACAAGCCTACTCAATCAACATGGAGGACGAGCGGGTAGAACCACAGGTAGGCCTGACGTTGCTTCTCAATGAACCAGCCGAATGCCAAACTGTCCGGCTGAAGTCGCGTAACGCCATCAAGGCTACGCTCAAGGGGCCGGACGGGCCGCGGTACCTGTACCTGGTATATCTGGATGATCTGAGCCGGGCGGCCCGTCTAGCTCAGATCGGAGCGCTCTTGGCCGATATTGCGCAGCATGCGGACCAGCCAGTGATGGTTATGGGCGATCTCAACGAGGTGCGCCCAGAGGCTGTGCCTAGGATGGTGCGGCTGCTGGCCTGGGCATTGCGTTTGCCGCCGCTGCGCTGGTGGCGAAGCTACGGACCGATGGCGGTGCGGGATCTGGCTCGGCCTGCAGTGGTGTCGCTATTGCGCTGGCACGGGTTTGAGGATGCGGGCGCGGCCCAGCCGCGCCGTGCTACGGCCTTTCCACGCTGGCGGCGCTGGCAGCTGGCTCTGGCGGTAGACTTCATCCTGACGCGGAATTGGCCGATCGAAAGCTACCAGGTCGGCTCGCGCTACGGTGCTGACCATTGTATGGTTTGCGCGCGGGTAGGTGACTGAGACTTTCTGGCTATCCAGAAGGTTATGGCTCGCGGCGCGATGCGCCGCGAGCCAATTTTTTGGTATGATAAGGCGCATAGAGGAAAATCATTACAATGAATCCGGAAAACCCCGAAGCCAGTCAGGATGCCAATACCTTTCAGGCCAGGACACCTGAACAGGTAGCGCAGGATCTAGGTGCCCCAGGCCCGCTTGAACAGGTAGTTCCACCGGCACCACGTGATAATCCTTATCGGCGTCATCGCGAGGTCATTTTGGTTCCAGACGATCAACTCCCACAGCGACCAGAGCGATTTCAGCGTACATTTGAGGATGCTCCCCTGGAAGCCCTAGCTGATGCTGGCGTGCAATTTGATGTAGCGGCGGCCCGTGAGGCGCTCAAGGCCGGAGTCGACGATGCAGATGCTCAAACACTATTGGATCGAATGGGAGTGAAGGTAACGCCGCAGAATGCCGAGGCCATTGCGCGTTCTGGCTTTGCTGGTTCGTTGCGGGACCTGCGTGAAGCTGCAGCTCGAGGAGAGGCCGGGGCTCTTCGACCAGAGCCTGAGGCTTGGTCGACGCCCAAAACCGAGGCAGCGGTTCAGGCCTCGGGGGCGGAGCCGGCCATGGCCAACCCTGAGGTTGGTCAGACCGAGGTACCTCAGGCTCAGGCTGAGGTAGTACCAGCAGCTGAGCTGGGTGAAGCAGAAAAGGACCTTGTAGGTGCCCTACAGACCGCTGGCGTAGCCTTCGACCAAGACCGTCTTAAGCAGTTGCTTACAAGCTCAGATATCGTTGGTCTTGATGCGGCTAATTTCGTACGCCAGATGGGCATCGATCCGACCAATAGGGAAGCTCTAGACAAGCTTATGCAAGCAGGCGTGGTCAAAGCTTTGCGCAAGGTCCAGGATGGAAGGTTTGGACAAACTCTCTACGGCGAGCAGAGTGTGCCAGTAGATCGCCGGCCAAACAGCACCCCCGACACTGATGATCTGGAGGCCTTGCCCGAAGCGCCTCGTTCGTAAACTATTGCCGGATTGATCTATCTACAATCCCGCGCATAATATCCTCAGTTGTACCCTGGACCAGCTCGTCATCTCGTAACTCATCCTCGGTCTTGGGCACTTCCTCGTTATCTACCAACTTAGTTTTAATGCGAGGTTGCACCAGGATATGGCTTCGATCAGATGCTACTGCTATCTCCCAGTCGGAGCCAAGACGATCTCGGAGATCTTGGGCTAGTTCAGTATAGAGGTCGATGTAGGGCACCTCATGTATCTGGCCGTCCTGCTGCTGGCCGATAACTACTTGGTAGCCTTCTAGCCCGGGATTCCATTTGGTAATGATAAGGTGCTCGTTTTGCTCAGCTCCAAGAATATCCAAAGCCTCGGCAGGCTCACTTGGCGTAGCGGACTCAGTATCAGTTTGCCGGAGATTAAAGGTAGCTAAATAATCATCAAGTGATTCAGCCACAGCGATCTCGGCACTGGGCTGGTCCTCGGCAGAGACGCGGGTTGATTCGATAACCGTAACACCACTGTGTGTGTTGTGGACAGTAAGTACCTCCCTAGCTGCCTGATCATCTTCTTGGCTCATAACAGAATAATGCTCGCTTGATCCGTCCTCGCCACCTAAACCCTGCACGAGCTCGGCTATTACCGCATCATTCTGAGGCGAAGCCTCGGCCGAGATGTCGCCCTGATCGCTTTGTAAGATGATCTCTGGCTTCAGACCGGAGCTTAGTTTCTCACCCAATACGCGTTGCTCAATCGCCTTGAGCTCGGCAGAAAGCATCGGATCAAGCTGGGTTTGCTCTGCGAGAACCTGGCGTTCGATAGTTTTTAACTCATCGACAAACGCTGGGTCAAAGAGCGCCTCGGCATTAGAGGTATCTTCTGCGCTCGGACCTAACTCTGGGCTAAAAGTGTCCGTTGACATACCTTTACTATAGCAGATCAACCTTGTCTTATTGTGGATATCTGGTAGAGTAATCGGGGCCTTTTAGGTAAGTACTCTTAACGAAGGGATTACCATGGCTTCTTATGTAGACACTGTGGTTGATAGTCGTGAGGTGACCATTGTAATTCGTCAGGAAGCCGGATTCTCAGTGCGGTATGCGGCGCAGGTATCTTGTCCGATCGATGGTTGCAGAAGTTTCTATAACTCTTCTAACCGCAACACCGAGGAGAGCGCTGCGACTCGCGTCAAGAATTCCTTGCGCAAGCATCTCCGGAAGAAGCATCCTCTGCCGAAGGTCGGAGGCGAGAAGAGGAAGAAGTAGCTTCACATCGCTCGTGGCGCTTTTGCGCCACGAGCCTTTTTCTTTTGTCCAAGGTGCAGGCAGTACGGCTGCATAAGCATTATGATATGCTTTGGGTATAATTTTAGGTAACAGTGGCAGAGACAAATTTCCCTCATCCCGAAGCAGATGGTATGTCTGGATCGGAGAGGCCCAATGAATACGCTCAGCTAGGGCAGGAGCAGCCAACTGACCTGGACCAAAAAATGGCGCCGGTGATGGAGACTGAGCGTACCATGATCTACCTAGGTGTTGAGCTGGAGAAAGGTACGGGTCAAGAACAGTTCGTACCCCGTCATAATGAGCGTTACATTAACGATCCCTTTGCACTTGAGGTTCAGCAGCGGTTAGCTACTGCCTTCCGTATGCATCAGCCCATTTTGCTTGAAGGTGGGACTTCTCTCGGTAAGACTACTACTGCGCAAAAGATGTGTGCAGAGCTGGGCTGGTCGTGGCATTACTCAAATAACACCGGCAGTTCCGAAGTTGAGACTATGATGGGTAGTTATATTCCCAACCCTAATCGCCGGACGAGCGATGATCCCGAGTTTGTCTTTGCAGATGGGCCCGTCACTGCCGCCTTGGAAGAGGCGGCACAAGGGCACAAGGTCATGCTCGTAATTGATGAGCTCAACTCAACGGCTCCGAATGTGCTGATCCGTTTGCATGAAGTCATTGACGCCTATGAGAAGAGCGGCGTCCTTACGATCTCCGAAGATGCTGGCAAAAAGGTGCCCGTGATACGCGAGAACCTTAGTGTTGTGGGCCTAACAAACCCGCCAAGTCGTTCGGGGTCACAGTATTTGGGCCGCGAGGCGCTTGACCCTGCCCAGATCCGGCGCTGGGTGTACGCGAAACTACCAGACGAACTCCCGCCAGACAGCATGAGATACGCTACCAAAGCACTCTTTGGCCTGGAGTTACCTACGGCCGAGGTTCCACCGGAGCAGTATCGGCTGAACAACCCCGAGCGTATTCCGCGTTCAGAGCTGCCGAACATTCCTGGGATTGAGGAGATTCTGCCTCTCTATCAGGAGTTCCACGCTAGCGCCAAGGGATTATTGCGTAGCCGGGTAATTGCCGGGGATCAGCCGCAACGCTTCACCTATGATGATCGCGAGGAACCGCGCCGAGTCATGGAGTTCGTACAAGAGTTCTATCGTGGCGACCTCAATGACACCTTTCAGGATGCGTTGCGCTACTATTACGTGGGCAAGGTCTTAAAATCAGAAGATCGGGAGGCGCTCGAGAACATCATTAGCACAGTGCGGTATACCCCCAAGGTTGAAACGCGCCGCCAAGGGTTGGAGGGTCAGACCAGCTCCCCCGAGCCCTGGGCTCCATCCACGGAGCAGGAGGCCAGCGAGCTTAGGAGCCTAATGGCATCCTACCAGAGTAACACTATTACCGCGGAGGTCTTAGCAGAGAGCTTG
>JARIHM010000179.1 GCA_029288275.1 Candidatus Saccharimonadota bacterium
ATAGAGGCCATCGTCTGATGAACCCCAAGAAGGCGCCCGTCCGTTTGGCTCAAAAAAGCCTCCCGGACGGGAGGCTTTTTGGGACTTACCAGAGCAATTATCGCTCGATGAAGTCTAAACCAACCCGCACCACAACCTCGCCCTGCCCCTTGAAGGCAGTGGCTAGCGACAGCATGTTGTAGGTCTGATTGGTATTCATAAGCAGCACTATAACCTCTTACACCCAAAGCGTCAACATAGGCTATACTATACGTATGGAAACCATTGTGTTGGGCGGCGGCTGCTTCTGGTGTCTCGATGCGGCTTACCGCGAGGTGGCCGGTGTGACTGAAGTGGTATCGGGCTATGCCGGCGGGCAAACCGATTCACCGAGCTACGAGCAAGTAGCTACCGGGAGGACCGGCCACGCGGAAGTAGTACGTGTCACCTTTGATCCGGCCGTTTTGAGTTTGGCGGATGTCTTCGACATCTTCTGGGTCCTTCATGATCCCACCACACCCAATCGCCAGGGCCATGATGTAGGTCCTCAGTACCGCTCGATGATCTTGTACGCCAGTGAGGCACAGCTACAGATAGCCGAAGCCTCGCGCGCTCAGGCGCAGACAGCTTGGACCCATCCGATCGTCACCGAAATTAAACCATTGGAGCGTTTCTGGCGGGCCGAAGAGTACCATCAAAATTACTTTCAGCACCATCCGGAGCAGGCCTATTGCCAAATTGTAATCAATCCTAAGCTTGAGAAATTGCGCGCCACCTTTCGGGACCGGCTCAAGACAAAGGACTAGGCCGACGCCGCCCTAGCTGGTACCATAAGAACAATGGAACGGTTGGTTATCTACGATGCCGGGCATCTCGACTGCTCGGAGTTGTATCAATTTGGCAATAAGCATTTTGTGGTAGGCGAACGTAGCGAGCCGCTCAGTGCCCGGACGGCTGACCCAACAGCCACCATGGTGGCAATCTTTGTAAGCAGCCGGATCGACCGGGCAGTGCTAGCACGCATGCCCAAACTACGACTTATTATCTGTTTATCGACGGGTACTGATCATGTAGATATGCCTAGCTGCATCGCCCAGGGCATCACCGTCTGTAATGTGCCGGCCTACGGCGAGCAAACGGTAGCTGAATACACCATGGCGCTCATGCTCGCCCTAAGCCGACGACTAACCGAAGCGGCCGCCCAGGTGCAGACTGGTAAACTCGATCACGCGCAGCTCGTGGGCCGGGACCTAGCCAGCCAAACCCTTACGATTGTCGGCACCGGCCGCATTGGCCGTCATGTGGCTCGGCTAGCCCGAGCCTTTGGCATGACCGTGCTGGGCGTTGATCCATACCCCAATGAGATTGCCGCGACCGAGATCGGCTATGAGTATGTGGGCTTGCATGATGGCCTGGCTCGGGGCGATATTATTTCACTTCACGCGCCGGGCGGCCGAGACAACCAGCACCTCATCAACCGCCAATCACTGGCGCTTCTTAAGCCCACGGCTCTATTGATTAACACCGCCCGCGGCGATCTCATCGACACCACAGCGCTGCTCCATGCACTCCATACTCGTAAGCTTGGCGGCGCTGCTCTCGACGTAGTGGAGGGCGAAGCACTCCTAGCCGGCTCAGTCGAGACCGAGGTGCTAGCCGACGGCCGCGTCAAACAAGCCATCCTGCGCGAAATTGCCGAGCACGACGCCCTGCTCAAGCTGCCCAATGTAATAATGACCGGGCACAACGCCTATAACACCGTAGAGGCCCAAGGTCGTATTGTGGCCGGCGGCGTCGAGAACATTAAAGCTTTCTTGGCCGGCCAGCCTCTTAACACGGTCCGCTAAAACTAAGCCTTAAGCGGCTGAAACGCTAGCACGCAACCCGTTGGCATATCCCGCACCGTTACGGGCGAGATGTCGAGCTGCCACTGTTTACGCGCCAGCATAATGTGCTCAAAGCTACGTGGCTGCTGGCTCGTCAAACATTGCCGCACCGCTTCGGTCAGTTTAATCTCGCCTGGCAAAGCCGCTTGAATTACTGCCAATGTTACCTCGTGACACGTCGCCACATTATGCTTGCCGTGCTTACAGAACAGCTGATGGGCTGCCACGTTTACGGTTACCACCTCGGGCGCGGCATTCGTGACTACAAAACCTAAATCAAGACTGTTTATCGCTGCCAGTAGCGCCGCGCCTGAAGTCTCGGCCTCGCGCGTCCGCTCGGCCACAGTGCGCTCAATAATTTCGCTCGCCTGGGCAATCGCCGTCAGGTCCGACAACACCACCAGGTAACCCGGGGCTTCATCGCCCCATTTAGCCAGCGATACCCGCATGGTAACCACCTGGCCACCGGCCGTCTTCATATCAACCGATTCAAACTGACTCAATGCCTGCGTCTCGAGCGGCCGTAGCAGTGCGTCATGCAGGATGTCGTAGCTCCAGTCCTGGCTCAAAAAATCATTAAAGTGCAGCGTCTTGAACTTATCAGCCGTGTAGCCCAAGAGCCGCTGGGCAGCCGCATTAGCATAGTCGATCGAAAAGTCCGACTGAATCGCCAGCACCGCCTCTTCGAGGGCATCCAGCAAGTTGCTTGTCTGAACGAGCGTTAACCAATGATCCAACGGTACTGGTTGAGATGATTTCTGCTGCTCCATGGTCTCTATCATACTACATGACGAGCGATATTTGAGATCATATCATTCCTATTTCAGACCGATTACAATAATGGCATGTCACAGCTTATTTTAGCGCGCCATGGACAATCAGAATTTAATGCCAAAGAACTTTGGACGGGAATTTGGGATGTACCGCTGACCGATCAAGGCCGACGCGAGGCCGAGCGGATGGGGAAGCTTATTCATGATCTGCCGCCAGAGGTAGCCTTCACGTCTGGTCTAGGGCGGGCCCAGGAGACGCTGGCCATCATTTTGCGCTCTAACCACTGGCAGCCGCCCATTCACCAGAGTGTGGCCCTCAATGAGCGCGATTACGGCGAGCTCACCGGCCTCAATAAATGGGAGGTGGAGCGCCAGTACGGCCGGGAGCAGTTTCAGGCTTGGCGCCGCGGCTGGAACGTGCCAGTACCTGGCGGCGAGACTCTCCAGATGGTCTCAGAACGGGCGGTACCATACTACCGGCAGGTCATTGCGCCCGAGCTGGCCCGCCATCAGACCGTGCTTGTAGTAGCGCACGGCAATACATTGCGAGCAATCATCAAATACTTGGAACACTTATCCGACGAGGCCGTTACTAAGCTGGAGATGCCATTCGGGGTTGTTTTAGTCTACACATTCGATGGTCAAGGCAAGATCACCCGCAAAGACGTCAGGCGCATTCCGGCAATCTAAATCAGCCGTCTCTCAGGTGCCGACGCT
The DNA here is from genome assembly GCA_029288275.1 of Candidatus Saccharimonadota bacterium. Taxonomy (GTDB): domain Bacteria; phylum Patescibacteriota; class Saccharimonadia; order UBA4664; family UBA4664; genus JARIHM01. The sequence continues at coordinate 3,356 of JARIHM010000179.1, forward strand.
AGTATGTTAGCGTAAGCAAGGAATTGCCGTTATGAAACTATCAAGTCGCTTAATGCTTCCCATGGCCGCTATTGCTCTGCTCGGAGCAGCTGCTGTAGGCGCCGGAACCGTCTCGGCCGCCACAAACGGACGACCAGGCTCCCTGGCGCAAAAGATCGCCAGTGCCTTTAACCTTGACCCTACAAAGGTACAAGCCGTAATTGATCAAAATCACGACGACAATCAACAGCAGCGTGAGGCCAATTATGAACAGCGCCTCGCCCAAGCCGTCACCGACGGGCGATTAACAGCCGTACAAAAACAGGCTGTTCTGGATGAAAACGCCAAGCTCAAGAGCGAGCTTGAGGCAGCCAAAAGCGGCACGCCAGATCAGCGCCGCAGCGCTATGAAGACCGTGCGCCAGGAAGCCAAAGCTTGGGCCGCCCAAAACAACATTGCCGAAACATGGCTCATGGTAGGCGGCCCACACCCGCGTGGTGGCATGCCGGATGGTCAGGCATCCACGGCCTCGCCAAGCCCTTCACCCGGAGCATAAAAAAACCAAGCATCCGCAAAAGCGCCCAACCTTGGGCGTTTTTGCTTATGCTTTGCCATAATCTATCCAAAACTAACAATTTTAACAATCATTTCTATGGCACTTTGCCCATAGTCAGTAAATTGCCTAGTGCTTATGATGTGAGCATGACAGTGATGGTAGACGTAAGGGAACTCTAACGCTTGCGCTCATCGCCGTTAGACTGATCTTGCAGAGGGGGCGAGATTAGCGAGCACGGCGCAGAGCGACACAGGGCTCTCGTGGGGATGCTCAGCTGGCTCCGGGGATAACCTTGGGGCCAGCAGAACATGCCGTACAATATAACTATGGCCGAACCAACCTTTTTCTTTTACGATCTTGAAACCTCGGGCACCAACCCGCGGCGGGATCGGATTATGCAATTTGCCGGCCAGCGCACCACGCTGGATCTCCAGCCCATGGGCGAACCTGTTAACGTACTCGTTAAACTCACCGACGAGGTATTGCCGAATCCCGAAGCCATTCTTATTACCGGCATCACGCCTCAGGCCACGGTACGGGAGGGTATTACTGAGGCCGAGCTAGTACGCCGGCTCAACGCCGAGGTCTTTACTCCCGGTACAATTGCTACGGGCTTCAACAACGTTCGCTTTGATGATGTCTTTATTCGTTACCTTAATTATCGCAATTTCTATGATCCTTACGAATGGGCCTGGGCCGAGGGCCGATCGCGCTGGGACCTACTCGATGTGATGCGCATGGCCCGCGCGCTCCGGCCTGATGGTGTAACCTGGCCAGTAGATGAAGAGGGCCGGCCGGTTAATAAACTAGCTATGCTGTCGGCCGCCAACGGTCTGGTGCACACGCGAGCCCATGACGCCCTGAGTGATGTGGAGGCACTCATTGGCGTAGCCAACCATCTACGCAAGGTGCAACCCAAATTCTTTACCTATCTGCTCGGTCTACGCAGCAAACATGAGGTGACCAAAATCGTCAATCTGGAGCAGCCACAGCCGTTCGTGTATACCTCAGGGCGCTACCCCAAGGAAAACCATCACACCACGGTAGCCTACCCGGTTGCGGCTGGCAAGAATAATTCGCTGATTGTCTACGATCTCCGATATGATCCGGCCGCCTATGCCGAAATGCCGTTCGAACAGTTGGCGGCGTCACGCTGGCCCACGGTTGAGCTCCGCGCCGAGCCTGACTTTAAGCCGTTTCCGGCCAAGCTTCTGACGCCTGGTAACTGTCCGGCCGTGGCGCCGCTGGCTACACTCACGCCAGAGGCCGAAGCCCGCATCGGACTCACCAAAGCACAGGCCGAAGCGCATCTTAAGACGCTGCAGAGTACCGATGTTATTGCTCGCCTGCGCGAAGCCATGCAGTCAGGCGATTTTGAGCCCGACATCGATGTAGACGGCCGCCTCTACGACGGTTTCTTTGGCCCGGGCGATAAGGCCGAAACCGCCAAGATCCGCACCACGCCGATCCCCGAGCTTGCCAAACTGAAGCCGCGCTTCGCTGATGATCGTCTGCCCGAGCTCTTCATTCGCTATAAAGCCCGTAATGCTCCCGACAGTCTGTCTGAAGACGAGCAAACTGCCTGGGAGACCTACCGCGCCGCTCGCATTCAGGCTGATGGTCCGGCCTTTGTGGCCGCACTCCAAAACGCCGCTCGCCTAGCGGCCGAGGATCCACAGAGCCAATCGCTCCTCACCGACCTCAAGCTCTGGGCCGAGAGCATCATGCCAGTCTAAGTGCATAAGCTTGCATTTATAGGCAAGCTAAACTTGAACTCTTAGGCTGGCACGCAACCTTGGCGCGACTACGTACTATTTCTCAAGCGAGGACCGTGTGAGCGAAGCGAGTTCCGCAGCTTGAAAATAGTACTTAGTGGAGCCTAAAACTCCGAACAACACCATTTAGAAATAGCCAAAATACCCAAGAACGCACCAATTATCAGATAAGACATTGGATTTCTTGCCATACCGATGGGCTAGAAAAATGGGTAGGATTATGGTGACGTAGTGGAGCAAAGCTGCGTTGTGATCGTAATGAGAGGACGCAATGAGAATTGCTACAATGGTCCGTGCGTACATGCCTGTGCCGTGCCCGCCGGATATTATTTATGCCCCCATCGACCTAGCTTTACAGATTAGCGAGGGGCTCATTCATCAAGGACACGACGTTACGTTCTACGCGCCTAACGGCACCCGTCTGCGTATTCCTACCGAGACTACCAATCTGCGCCCCCTAGTGCACGACCTCAAAGAATTTCGTGAGCTCCTGGCTGACGTTGGCCGTATGTCGCACTATGTACCAAGCCTCTGGGATCAGTATATGGCCAAAGAGATGTTCGAGCGCGCCCGGGCAGGGGAGTACGATGCACTGCACTTCCACCATCCTGAGATTGCGCTGTCACTGGCCGGACTTTACCCTGATGTGCCCGTTATCTACACCATGCATGATCCTTTTTCGCCCTGGTACAAGGAGGTGATGGAGCTGTATGCCTCGCCTAATCAACACTATATTTCCATTTCCGATAATCAACGCGCCGACGCGCCCGACCTTCCGTATGCAGCTACAGTGTATAACGGCATCGATACCGACTTATTTACCTTCTCAGAAGAGCATGATGGTTATCTGCTCTTTACGGGCCGCATCGTGCCAGAAAAAGGCGTAAAAGAAGCCATTCAGGTAGCCCAGCAAAGTGGACAGCGGTTGCTTATTATTGGACCGACCTACCCGGAGTATCAGGACTACTTTGACACCCAGGTGAAACCGCATCTAAATGAGCGCGTACTGTATCTGGGCTTTATGGAACGCGAGCACCTTACCAAATATTACCAGATGGCCAAAGCCTTGCTATTTCCTATTCAGTGGGAGGAGCCATTTGGCCTGGCCATGGTAGAAGCTATGGCTTGTGGCACCCCAGTGATCGCACTGCGGCGCGGCTCAGTGTCAGAGATCATAAAGCATAACAAAACCGGCTTTGTGGTTGATTCGTTGGCTGAGATGGCAGCGGCCGTGGACAAGCTCGATAAGATTAACCGCCAAGACTGCCGGGCGCACGTCGAAAAGTATTTCTCGACCGCGCACATGGTAGACGGCTATGCCAAGGCCTTTAAAAAGGTTCTACAGGAGCCGAAATCACTTCAGCCGGCCGCCGTTAAACCAAAGACGCCGGCCAAACGGTAGGAGCCCAAGATGAACATCGCAACGATGGTGCGTGGCTATGTACCCGTCCCGCGCCCAGCCGACCTGATCTACGCGCCGATCGATCTGGCGGTGGATCTAAGCCAGGGGCTAGTAGCGCACGGTCACCAGGTGGTGTTTTATGCGCCCACCGGCAGCCACGTAGGCGGCGGGGTGGTCACCGAGAGCGCAAAACTGCCGCCGTTAGCGCGCAACCTAGCCGAATATCAGGAGCTCATCCACTCCATTGGCCGGATGGTCCACGGCCAGTCTGAGCTATGGGACCTCCATCTGGCCCGGAATATGTTTGAGCGAGCTGCCGCCGGCCAGTACGATCTGCTCCACTTTCACCATGCCGAGAGCGCCTGGCCTCTAGCGGCGCTCTACCCGCAGGTGCCAGTAGTTTACACGCTGCACGATCCCATCGAGCCGTGGTTTATCGACACAGCCAAACTCCACCAAACACCCAGCCAATCGTTTGTCTCGATCTCCGACAATCAGCGCCGTGACGCGCCCCATCTGCCTTACGCCGCTACGGTCTACAACGGCATTGATACGTCGGCCTACGCGTACGTCGATCGGCCAGGCGAATACCTGCTCTTCGCAGGTCGGATTGTGCCTGATAAAGGTGTAAAGGAAGCCGTAGAAGTAGCCCGCCAGACCGGCGAGCGCCTGCTTATTGCCGGGCCAACCTTTCCCGATCACCAAGCCTACTTTGATGACTACGTAAAGCCATACTTGGATGATCGCATTCAGTACCTTGGCGCACTACCCAAAGAGGCGGTAATCAAGCACTATCAGCATGCTAAGGCCCTCTTGTGCCCCATTCAGTGGGAGGAGCCGTTTGGCCTGACTATGGTCGAAGCCATGGCCTGTGGTACGCCAGTAATTGCCTTTGGCCGCGGCTCGGTGCGCGAAGTACTAGCCGACGGCCAGACCGGTTTTGCGGTCCAAACGGTGAACGAGATGGTCGCAGCCGTTGGTAGACTAAATGAGATCGAGCGGCGAGCCTGCCGACACCGCGTTGAGCAACACTTTTCGATTCAAGCAATGGTTGAAGGCTACGAGCGCGTTTTCCAGCGCCTTACGGGCTCATAAACACAAAAGGCCCGCCTGCGAAAACGCAGGCGGGCCGCATGGCCAGCTTCAGATTAACCAAGCTCCGGCTTGCCGGCCGGCTCGGCCGAGGAGTTTGATCCAGCCG
>JARIHM010000184.1 GCA_029288275.1 Candidatus Saccharimonadota bacterium
CGGAGATGTGTATAAGAGACAGCACCTGCACAAAGGCACCAAATGGCGTGATGCGGGTTACCTTGCCTTCAATCTCATCGCCCACCTTGTACTTGGCAGCGTCCTTGATCCACGGGTCTTCCTGTAGCTGCTTCATGCTCAGGCTCAGCTTGTCGCGATCGATCGAGATAATCTTAGCCTTGACCTTGTCGCCCACTTTAACGTAGCTAGATGGGTTGTCCACGCGGTCCCAAGCAATCTCACTAATGTGGACCAGGCCCTCAATGCCGTTCACGTTCACAAAGATACCGAAGTCCACCACACCGGTAGCCACGCCCTCAACCACATCGCCAACGGCTAGCTTAGAGACCTTGCTCTCGGTGTCCTCACGCTTGGCTGCCTTCTCGCTCAAAATGAGCTTGTTATCGCGGCGGTTCAGATCGAGCACGCGCACATCCAGCGGCCTACCTACTAGGGCATTCAGGCGGTGGAGGATCTCGTCCTTGTCGGCACCACTTACGCGCGGGTAGTTCTCGGCGCTCAACTGGCTCACCGGCAGGAAGCCACGAATGCCATCTACCTCAATGAGCAGACCGCCCTTGTTGGCGTCAAACGCCTGCACACTGAAGACCTCACCCTTGCCGTGACGCTCTTCCAGGCTTTCCCAGCCCTTCTCTTTGGCCACCTTCTTGAGGCTAAGGATTGCGTAGCCGTGGTCGTCTTCTGGCTCCATGACCGAAGCCGAGATCACGTCGCCCGGCTTAATGTCCTGGGAGTGTTCAATCTCACGACCAACCACCAGACCAGTGCCGTGCGGACCGAGATCAAGCCAGACCTCATGCTTCTCGGCGGCGATAACGGTGCCTTCCACCACATCGCCGGCCTGCATAGCGCCCACCGGCGCTTCGGCCAGCAGCTGCTCCATCGTCACATCATTCTTAATTGCCATACGTTTTTAAGTTTCTCTCTTGCGCTTTTGGGCAGCAAAAGATACTTCTCCTTTCAAAAAAATTTCACTCAGGTGGTGTTTGGCGTTTCACCAGAGTGATCTGATACTATTGTACGCTATATCCTAGGTAGCGTAAAGACCTAGGGGCCCCAGGTACCGAGATACCCAGGGCCCTCTTGGCTCCTACTAACTACGGGGTGTTGCCCGCACGGCGGCCAGAACGTTGCGACGGCTGCGACGCCACAATCCGTAGCTCACCACCATGGCGCCTATCGCAACCAAGGGCAACCCGGATGGACCAGTGGCCGGCAGACCGGAGGTGGCGCCAGCGGCCGGAGTTTTGGCTACTGCCACGCCATCTGACGGACCCTTGGCTACCGCGGGCGTAGGTGTCGACTTGGGCGTAGCGCTAGCCGCCGTCTGCGGTGAGCCGGAGGCTGTTTGCTGATTCTTTACGTCCTGGTCATGCCGAATCTGCGCTTGGCGCTGGGCATTCCCATATAAAAACGTCGCCACCACAATAAGTGCAATTACTACGAGTCCAGCTACTGTCTTAATGGCGTCTTTGCCCATGATCCACTCCCTTTGTCTTAAGATATACGTGTGCCAAGCCCCAAAAGCAAGCATAAGCAAAAAGGCGGTGCCAGCCAGGTGCCGACACCGCCAATAAGCAGCTAAATAACTACTTGCTTAGGAGCTGTACAAAGACCGCAGGTGCGGCCGCCCTCACGTAGGAGGCGGCACTTCTTGCGCGCCTTACAACCCGGGCAAGTGCATTTGCATACCCCCTTCTTGCCCTTACAGGCACAGCTTCGATTCTCAGCAGGAGCCGATGACCGGCGTAGTTTCATGGTTCCCACCTAACAGTTGGGGCACTTCTTCTTTCCCGGCTGTGCGCTTAGTAGGCAAGGCTTGTCACTTCCACAACCCCCAGGGCAAGTGCAGTCGCACTTCTTGCCCTTACAATTACAAACCGGCTTGGTGTCGGTCTCCTTGATCTGCTTCGGAAAGAGCCAGGCCATTATTTACCTCCGGTCAGCCAGGTGAATTGCTTCGTACGAGGCCGCTTTGGCATAGGTACGCTTGTGGCGCCAGCGCAAGAGGCGCAATTCAGACCGTTCTTCGGCCGTTTCTTACTACACTGTATCCCGCGGAAACAGCCCTTGCACTTACATTTGCAACCGCTCTCCTTGTCGCCAAAGCACCTGCACTTGGCCGGATCAATCTTAGGTGGCACAACCAGCTCCTTTCGGTAGGTATCGGAATATTAACAGAGCTTTGGCGACGTGCACTCCTCACAGAATTTCTTACCCCGGACGGCATAGAACTCGCATCGCCCCGTGGCAAGCCAGGTCGTATCGCCACAGGCGAGGCAGGAACATGGACAGTCCTCACCTTTCGTGCACTGACACTGGATTCGCTTAGCTTTCGTCGGAGGCTGCTGCTCGGCCACTTTCAGCTCCATCTGGGTGAACACGGTTAAGCCTCAATGGTTATACCAGCTTGTAGCGCCTATGGCAAGAGGTGCACAACAAAAAACCTCGGCGTTGCCGAGGAGTGGTCACCTTGGAGGGGCCGACACCCAAGCAACGCTGAGGTTTCCTGAAGTCGACACCGGACGGTGAGGGGGCTTTGATCCTTCCAAATTACAAGGAGGTGAGCACTCGTATTTAGTCGGCAAAAGCCCCGTCACCGTTCGTCACCCTCACGATCGATGATCTTAATTTACCACATAGCATCATAAAAGTCAATGGTTTTCATTCAAATTATAGCCTGAGAGGGTAAGGTCCCCTACTCCTGCAGGAGTAGGGGACCAAAATAGAGCTACCGGCCGCCGCCGCGACTGCCACGCTTGGGCTGATTGACCGGCTGCTGCGGCCGGGGTCGCTGGTTAGTATTGCCCTGACCGGAATTACGCTTACCTCGAACCACGTTACAGTCCCTTCGCTTGATGATCACGAAGCGCTAGATGCGCCTGAGCCGCCGTGTCTAGGTTGCTAATAACCCCTACCACGCGTTCATCGGCCAGATAGCGCCGGAGCCGATCAGCCGTATCCACGGTCCAGATCATCACCGACACGCCGCGCGATCCAAGCCGCCGCAGATATAGCAGGTCGGCCAACAGGTAGTTGCAGGCCATGAAATCCGCGCCGGTCTGGCGCAGACGGCGGACCGGCATATAATCCCCCGGCCGCGTCAGCAAGAACTTACGGGGACTCTGGCCGGCTACATAGCCGGTGCAGATAGCCGGATTAAGCGCCTTGATCTGCTGCAGCGCCAAAACCTGTGCCGAGGTTACCACAAATTGTTCCGGCGCAAAATGACACAATACGAGCTCAAGCACTTCGGCCTCATAGCCGGCTTCCTTGAGCTCGATATCGAGCCGTACCCGCCCAGCCGTCTGCTTTAACACAGCCTCCAAGGTAGGAATAAAGCGCGTGATCACATTGGCCTGGAGCTCGCCGTACGTGAACGACCGTAGCAGATGGCCTTGAACCGTCTCGTCGTGGTGGATGACCAGCACATTGTCCAAGGTTCGGCGAACATCAAACTCAATCATCGGGACACCTAGCTCAATGGCCCGCTCAAAGGCCGCTAAGGTGTTCTCGGGCTGCGTCGCCGAAGCGCCGCGGTGAGCAATGAGTTTCGTCTCAGTTTTGGCATCCGGAAACGACGGATGATGGTACGGAGCCATAGCCCCAGTATACCGCGCGGTTAGTCGGACTG
>JARIHM010000014.1 GCA_029288275.1 Candidatus Saccharimonadota bacterium
TCCCTTGGGTGCCAAACTAGATGTGGAGGCGGTTCATTTTGATACGGGTGGCGGTGCCACCAATGCAGCAGTAACCTTTGCTCGCCAGGGCCTTGAAGTGGGATTTATCGGTAAAATTGGTCATGATCCGGCCGGGGCCGAGGTGCTGCGGGTGCTGCGGCGTGAAAACGTTGCCACCGACCGCATCACCTATGATGCCAAGTACGGTACCGGCTATTCTACGTTGCTGGTGGCAGCTAATGGTGAACGGACTATCTTGAACTACCGTGGTGCCTCGCATGAACTTAAGGCCAAGGAGATTCCGATTCGTACGTTGGAGGCTGACTGGTTCTATATTACCTCGCTTGGGGGCAATATGGATCTATTGGGCAAACTGCTCAAGCACGCTAATACCCATGGCATTCAAGTAGCGCTTGATCCAGGTGCAGCCGAGCTGGCTCAGACGCGTAAACTGCGCGGTTTACTGCCGCTGCTTACCTTGCTTAAGGCCAATGCCGAGGAGCTGCGGCAACTGTTTGGCGGTACGGACCTACGCGAGACCGTGACCCGCGCCGCCGACGCCTGTCCGTATGTGGTCGGCACCGACGGTGCGGCCGGCTCCTACGCCGTTACCGGTGGCCGGCTGTATCAGGTAGGTTTGTATCAAAAGGTGAAAACCGTCGACCGCACTGGTGCCGGCGACGCCTTTGGGTCCGGCCTGGTTGCGGCCCTGGCCAAAGGGCTGCCCATTGAGGACGCGCTCACGCTCGGTAGCGCCAATGCTACCAGCGTAGTGACGCAGTTTGGGGCCAAGAGCGGCATTTTGCGGACCAGCCGGCTAAAGCGAATGAAGATGAAGGTGAGTGAACTATGAGTACGATTGGGCGATTTTTGCAGGCCAAAGAACCATTATTTGACCACGCACTGCATGAGCTAGAGCAGATTACCAAACACAAGAGCGTGGATGTAAAGCTAGCCGCCGAAATCGCCGAAACGGCTGCTAAGCGCACCAAACAGCTTGGTGTGGCGCACGATGCCACCGGGCCGGAGCTTTACGAAGCCTTAATCGCCAAGGTCAGAGAGCATGACGATCATCTGGCCAGGGCCATCGGCGGCACCGACCCAAGCGATTTGGCGCAAATGATCCCGTTGATCGTGCGGGCGGCCGAGAACGCGCCACTACCCAAGGACGGCTGGTTTTTGCGCGAAGACAAGGCGCGCGCCATGTTGCGTCGCAAACCCCCGGAGGCCGTGATGGCTCGGCTAGGCTATCATTTGGTGAGCCAGCTCCTCGACAACGAGAATATCTACGAGCTGTTTTTAGCGTTGCGGTTTGCCGAAGATCCGGCCTGGCTCAATGAGTTTGACGCATTATACACTGAGCTGACGCCGGCCGACTTTGAGCTACGCCAAATCAAGGTGGTGCCGTTTGCTGTGAGTAAGTGGGGCGACATTGCCGAGCACTTCATCGCCAAAAAACGTCACAACATCACGCACTCCAAGGAGATGGGCGCCATTGCTGTTATGCCTATGACCGAGACGCGCATGACCGGCGTGACACTCAAAGTATTACCGCTTCTGTGTCACTACTTTAACGAGATCAGGCTCTACAGCGCCTTTTTTAAGCTCATGCAGTCCAAGCAGAACTTTGGCCAAATTGTAGCCGATACCTTGATTGCTGATCCAGGGCACGTGAAGCTAGTAGAGAACGGTCAGATCCATTGGCGCGTCATCCAGCGGTACTTTGGTAAGCTCACGAATGAAGTGCATCCCGAGATGTTTGAGCCGCATGTGCAGCCCGAAGACCTGCACTGGCGCCGGGCCGAAGAAGTTTTATACGAAATTGACCCCGAACTGGAGTTCTGGCGCAACCTTGACTACGTGGCAGTGTTTAAGGGCCAGGATCCGATCACCTTTAACCTGATGGATCTGAGCTTGAGCTATTCGAACGCCATTGCGTATGAAGATCGCTATCTGTATCATTTTCGCGAGGCGCTATGGAACGAGGTGTTTGTGCGCTACCTCGGCCAGAAAACGCTGGAAGACCAGCTGCTGGTTAAGCTAGATAATGCTATAATCAAGCCCGAAACATTGGTGCATCATGGCTAAGCCAAAATTTCCGTATCAAATTTGCGTGTCTGGGGCGGCGCGAGGTGACTCGGTAGTGACGGGCGCCCAGTTGGCGGCGGCTGCGGGGCGGGAGATTGCCCGGCGTGGCCACATTACGCTTACTGGGGCCACCAAGGGTCTACCCTATGAGGCGGCCAAGGCGGCGCAGGCGGCAGGCGGCTTTAGTATGGGTTTTTCGCCGGCGTCATCACGATTGGCGCACATTAAGAAGTATCGGTTACCGCTGGATGCGTTTGATTCAGTGCTGTTTACCGGCTTTGAATACACCGGCCGCAATCTGTTACTGGTGCGTTCCAGCGACGCAGTTATTATGGTGGGTGGCCGCATTGGCACTCTCAATGAGCTGACCATCGCCATTGAGGAACGCAAGCCGGTAGGGGTGCTGTTGGGTTCAGGCGGTATGACTGACGAGGTAGAACATGTGCTCAAGGCTGCCAAGCGGGTGCGCACCGGCATTGTGTTCGGGCATGATGCGGCTACATTGGTAGATGAAATTATTGGCCTTATTGAAGAGAAGTCGCGCAAACTACCCGACCTGACCAAGGAGCTGTAACTGATGAAGCGGGTACGGGCGGTCATTGAGCACGAATGGTCGCACCGGCGCTGGGTCTGGTTATGCGTAGCCTCGGTAGCCGCAATCGTGGTGTGGATTGCGCGGCCCATCGAGACCGCGCCGATCGATTCCTACGCGCGTTGTGCCGCGGCTGGTAATCCTATCACCCAGACTGATCCGCCGGTCTGCGTGATCGGCGCGGAGCACTTTGTGGGCCCGGCGAGCTCGCCGACAGCCACGGCGCCACCCACCAACGCCCAGCCGTTTGACCTGTTGGTGGCGGGTGATAGTCGTGGTGCCTACCCGCGGCGGCAGGAGGCTATCACGAGCCAGGGCGCCTGGGAACAGTATTGGCGCACTGTCCACGCCAGCATTAGCCCGCTGCCGCCGCTCTTGCCGGTAGATTTTACTACCAGTGAAGTACTGGCCGTAAGCCAAGGCCGCCAGCCAAACGGTGGTTATGACGTTAAGATTACCAATATTATGACCAGCGCTACGGGCACCGTGGTGGATGTGGTAGAGACCTCACCGGCGGCTACCTGCCATGCTCCGGCCGTACCTACCGATCCATACATGATCGTTCGGACTATTAAACTGCCAGAGCCGGTGATATTCCGGCTAACGACCCAGAAGCGATCGTGCTGATTGCATTTGTACCTGGGCGAGTGTATAGTAATCCCGGTCCAATACGCACCAATCCCGAGATGGAGGTGAGAACCATGGATTGGCGTCACCGTGCTGCTTGCCGCGAGGAAGACCCCGAAGCGTTCTTCCCCGTCGGGAACAGCGGTCCAGCCCTTCAGCAGATTGCTGAGGCCAAGGCGGTGTGCCGGCGGTGTCCAGTGGTGAGCGCTTGCTTGTCATGGGCGCTGGAATCCGGCCAGGATGCCGGTGTTTGGGGTGGCCTGAGCGAGGACGAACGGCGTGCACTTAAGCGCCGTAACGCTCGTACCCGGGCCCGCTCCAACGCTTAGTTCAAAGTCTGTTGCTCCCCGTGGTCATCATTGATGGCTACGGGGAGTTTTTGCGTCCGTAATCATGTACAATAGAGCCAAGCATAAGGCGTTTGTCATGCGTTTTCCTCATCATCTTAAACAATGGCTCGTCCCACATCACCACAATGATCACCGGCCGCATCTGATCCGGCGCCACGGTCTGGCGCTCGTAGCGGCTGTGCTGGCGGTGGTGCAGCTAGGGGGCTATGTATTGCGCCCGGCCGTGGCACACTCGGTATCCAATGGTCAGGTATTGGCCTATGCCACGGATATCGCACCGGTTGACCTGTTTGACCAGACGAACCAGCAGCGAGAGGCTGCCGGCCTGGCTCCGCTTCATTTAGATGCCCGGCTCAATCAAAGCGCCACCCTTAAGGCGCAAAATATGTTTGCTGAGGATTACTGGGCGCATGTGAGTCCTGATGGTATTCAGCCCTGGCACTGGTTTGATGTGGCTGGTTACGCCTATCATTATGCGGGCGAGAATCTGGCTAAAGACTTTGACACCTCCAGCGGCGTCATGCAGGGCTGGATGAACTCGCCGGGGCACCGTGCCAACATCCTCAACCCGAACTACACCGACGTTGGCTTTGCCGTGATGAACGGCACGCTGCAGGGCGAAGAGACTACGTTAGTGGTGGCGCATTATGGTTCGCCTGCAGGCGGCCTAGGTGTAACCGCCACGGTGCCGGCCGCCACACCTCGGTCCACCGTGCAGCCGGCTCCGGCGCCAGCCGTGATTGCGCCCGCACCGACGCCCGCACCCACGCCCGTTCCAACCTTGGCGCCTACTCCTACGCCGCTTGTAACGCCCGAGCCGGTAAAGCCGATTGTGACGGGTCAGATTACTCGAGCCGCACCGGCGCCCAGAACATATAACCTCTTTGCGCCGCTCGCTCTCACGCAGACGCTCAATTGGCACAATCTTGTGACCCTGGGTCTGCTAGTGCTGCTGCTGTTCGTTTACGGTTTAACGCATATGACGGTGTGGCGCAAAGGGCTGCGGCGCTGGCACCATCGTCGCTATCAGCACTGGGCATTGTTCCAGGTAGGTGGTTTAGCCCTGCTGGTGCTATTCATTGCCGTCTCTGGGTTTGGCACGGTGGGATAAGCTATAATGCTGGTAGCATAACGGAAGTGTAGGATGAAGGCTGGTTACGTTCTTGACGCCAATGAGCACGTTATTAAAGAGGTAGGCCGTCACTGGATTGACTTAGCGCCAGCGGTTATCTCTGCCGCCGCTCTTACGGTGGCGGCTTTGGGCCTGGCCTACGCTTTTGGCCGTTTTCGGGATCTCTTCCCCGCGCTCATTACTGGCCAGATGATCACAGCTCTGATCATGGCGCTGGTCGGCCTGGCTGCGCTCATCTTTTTAACCGGCCTCTGGGTATATCGCCAGAACCGGTTGATTCTGACCAATCTCCACCTCATTCAAGTGGAACAGCATGGCTTGTTCGGTCGCGAAGTCTCCCAGCTGAGCCTGGCTCGTGTACAGGACGTGGCGGGCCATCGCAACGGGCTTTTAGCTACCATTCTGGATTTTGGCGATGTAGAGGTTCAATCAGCCGGCCAGCAAGATAACTTTATCTTTGTGAACGCGCCCGGCCCCCAGCAGCTCGCCGATGACTGTTTGCAGGCGCACGAGCATTTTATTGAGACGCATTTTAACCACATGCCCGCTCCTTCGCCGGTTGTGACCGAGGAGATGGAGGGAGGCGAGTAGCCTGCGCTCTTTGGCATTTACGCAAGCGGGTGGGTTGGCTAGCTTTTCTAGATTTTAGAATGTACCTCTAAGGGATAGCTGGCCGCCGAATGTGCGGTACAATAAAGCTATGGCTCAATTTCAGCTCAACAGCAAATATCAGCCCGGTGGCGACCAGCCCCGGGCCATCGCCAAACTCGTAGAGGGGTTGCAGCGGGGCGATCACGAACAGACGCTGCTTGGCGTGACTGGCTCGGGTAAGACCTTTACTATGGCCAACATCGTGCAGGAATTGCAGCGGCCCACCTTGGTGCTGAGTCACAATAAAACCCTGGCGGCCCAGCTGTATGGCGAGTTTAAGCAATTCTTCCCCAACAATGCAGTGCAGTACTTTGTGAGTTATTACGACTACTATCAGCCCGAAGCCTACATTGCCCGCAGCGACACCTACATCGAAAAAGATTCCAGCATCAATGAAGAAATTGACCGTTTGCGTCATGCCGCTACCATGAGTTTACTGACGCGACGTGATGTGTTGATTGTGGCTTCCGTAAGCTGTATTTATGGTCTCGGTAATGTGAGCGACTACACTGCCATGACCATTGATTTGAAGGTGGGCGAGCGGCGCCAGCGTGATAAATTGTTGCGTCAGCTCAATGATATTCAGTATCAGCGCAACGATGTGGAGTTTACCCGCGGTAAGTTCCGCGTACGCGGCGATGTGGTGGAGATCTTCCCGATTGGCGAGGAGACGGCTTACCGCCTGGAGTTCTTCGGCGACGAGCTCGAGCGGATGCGCCAGGTGGATCCGCTCACGGGTGAGGTGCTGGGCGAGCGCACGGAGCTCAAGATCTTTCCCGGCAAGCACTACGTGACGCCACAGGAAAAGCTCCGTAATGCTGTCGCTAAAATTGGCGCCGAGCTTGACGAGCGCGTGGGCCAGCTGGAGGCTGAGGGCAAAAATCTAGAGGCTCAGCGGCTAAAACAGCGCACTAAGTTTGATATGGAGATGATGGCCGAAACCGGCTTTGTGGCCGGCATTGAGAATTATTCGCGGTTTTTGAGCGACCGCGAGCCGGGTGAACAGCCGGCTACATTGCTCGATTACTTCCCGGATGATTTTCTGATGTTTGTCGACGAATCTCATATCACGCTGCCACAGGTG
>JARIHM010000022.1 GCA_029288275.1 Candidatus Saccharimonadota bacterium
GCCAATTACTTGGTAAGTTGCCATTCCTGGTGGTAGGCTCCTGGCGTATAGGCACCAGTTGCTGCGCTGTAGGTGCCCAAATCGTGGCGGAAACCATCGGCCACGACTTTGACGACGAGCTCAATGCCGCTGTCATTCCTGATCTTGCCTTCGCACCAAGCCTTAATGTGTGCATCAGCAGCCTCGTTTAGGCGTACGCTGCGGCCGCTCTCACATGAACGGCAGTAGTAGTCGCAGCCTGGCTCATGGAGGCTCTTCACCATGAGCGAGTCGGTTAGCAGGCCCAGCTCAACCGCTTGGTTGTGGTTGATGTGGACCACACAGGCCGGATCATCGACATTCTCGGGCGGCTGCTCGAGTAAGCTGATGCAGTCTTCCCAGAGACCGAGCGCTTCAAGCTTGGCCCTGGTGCGCACTATATCCATGGTACTCCTTCGGTAGAGCGGATTCATAATAGTAAAACGTAATATGTAGACAGTCAATAGTTGAGTGCGAGATGCAGCTCGTAGGCAATCTCGCTCTGGCACCAAAAAAGACCCCGATGAGGGGTCTTTTTTGGTGCCAGAGCGATAGAGAGACTACTTGGTCTTCTGAGCGGTCTCAACCACGGCGGCAAACGCCTTAGGCTGGTTGGCGGCTAGCTCAGCCAGAATCTTGCGATCCAGGGTGATATTAGCCTTTTTGAGGGCACCCATCAGGGCGCTGTAGCTAGTACCGGCAGCCTGGGCAGCAGCACTGATGCGGGTAATCCACAGCGAGCGGAAATCGCGCTTCTTATTACGACGGTCGCGATACTGGTACTGCAGTGCCTTCAGGACGGCCTGGCGGGCCATGCGAATGCTCGAGCGACGAACCAGGCTGTAACCCTTGGTCTGCTCGCGCAGTTTCTTGTGCTTGGCGTGAGTGGTAACGCCTCTCTTAACGCGCATTATAATTTCCTAACATTTTCTTAACATTGGCGGTATCGCCGGCCGAAATCTCAAACTCCTTGACGTACTCGCGCTTGAGCGAGGCCGACTTGTGGGCCAGTAAGTGGTTGCGGTGTGCGCGGCGGTGCATAAGCTTGCCGTTTGCCGACAGCTTAATGCGCTTGGCCATACCTTTATGTGTCTTAAGCTTTGGCATCTTTCTTCATCCCTAAAATCATATTCAAATCACGTCCGGATAGGGTAGGCGCCTGCTCTTGCACGGCGACATCGGACAATTGCTCCATGACACGGTCAAGGATTTCGCGTCCCAGCTGCGGGCGAGAGATCTCGCGGCCACGAAACAGGAGGCTAATCTTGACCTTATGTCCTTCCTCGAGGAACTTGCGAGCTCGGTTCAGCTTGACGTCCAGATCGTGTTGACCGATCTTGAGGCCGAGCCGGACTTGCTTCACTTCAACCTGCTTTTGGTTCTTGCGGTTTTTCTGGAGCTGCTTGGTCTGCTCATACCGGTATTTACCCCAATCAAGGATCTTAACTACCGGTGGCTGAGCAGTGGGGGCAATTTCAGCTAGATCTAAATTCGCTTCTTCGGCTCGATCCAGCGCTTCGCGCAGGCTCACAACGCCTAACTGCGAACCATCAGCATCCACCAAACGGACCGTTTGGGCGGAAATTTCACGATTCACACGAATTTTATTGATCTGACTGTCTCCTTAGTGAAAGCTCCAGCGTACTATAGCAGTTTGAGGCTGAGGGGTCAATGGTTTGTCTGATAAAAGGCGCTTGGGCTAGGATTTGATCTTTGGCCCGACAGCACCTTTAAAATCAGCCACAACTTTTTCGGTAATGAAGCGAACCCGGCGGTCGGTGAGACGGATGGCAATGGGGGTGCGACCGGCCACTTTGCCATCAACCATAATACCAGTGACGGGATCAGTCTCAATTACTACCCGGTGAGCTAGAAACCGGGTTGTGGCGGTCTCCTCCAAGAGCCCGGCAGGTTCGTTGCTGGTTTTACTACCAGCCACACGTGAGCCAAGTGTCCGCCAGAGATAGCTGCCCAGTTGCAGGCTATGGCCTGGATGGTCACTGAGCGCCACAATGAGCCGGTTATCGGCCAGGGGATTGAGGAACTTTTGATTGGCTATAGAAAGAGAAAAAACATCACATTCGAGCTTGTACTGATCATCAACATTGATCCGGCAGCGCAGGGTACGGAAATTGCGCGCGTGGCCCCAACCAGCCCGTAATTGGCCGGCGCGAGCCTTCCAGCCAGTCTCTGTGGTATCAACGTTCTTATCGAGGTCAGTTTCAAAGCCCAGTGTCAGGGTAGATAGAAAGAATTTCTGTCCGGCTGCAATAAGGCAGTAGGGTGTGAGGCGGCGGGCGGCTAGTACCTCGCAAGCTTGGCGCCAATCAACGATGCCCAGTTGCGTGGCTAGGCGGTTGGCGCTGCCTAGCGGGATGATGCCGATCGCAACGTTGTCGTGGGCGGTGAGGCCGTTAATAACTTCGTTTACGGTATCATCGCCACCAACGGCCACTACTGTAGTGTGACCCTTGGCCGCCGCCGCGGCCGCCATCTTGCTGGCCTCGCCGGGACCAGTTGTTTTAACCCACTCACCGCGAATGCCAAGCTCGTCCAGGCGAGCGCGGATCTTTTCCTGAACATTCTTGGTTTGGCTGCGGCCGGCCGCGGGATTAACGATGTAGTAGTACATAAGGTATCTCTGCTAAGGCTCCTGGTCGGCTGCCGGCGCGAGGTCTAGCTCGCTCTGGCGGCTCATAAGGCTGCGGCCGGTAAATTGGCCTCCGGACACAATTGCCAGTCCGGCCGCCGTGATATCGCCATTAACTCGGCCAGTTTCGCGGATAGTGGTCTCGCCCTGGGCGTGGATATTGCCGTCCAGCTCGCCGGCTATTGTCACGTTGAGGCCGTAGATGCCTCCCTTGATATGGCCGTTTACTCCGATGGTTACGTCGCCAGTAGCGGTTACGTCCCCGGTCAAAGTGCCATCAATACTTACATCGCCCTCGCTCCTGAGCGTGCCTTCTACTAAGACGCCCGCACCGATCACGGTGTCGGCTCCGGTTACTCCTAATACATCATCTCGTCGTGCCATGGGATCTCCTTAAACGATTGAGCGGATTGGTTACGGCAGCTGTGGAACACGCTTGATTGCCTGCGCTAGCGCCTGCTGCTCCTCGGCCGAAAGGCTATATTTGCTCTTGGCATAGTCAACTGGCTTAACATAAACACGTGTGCCCTGACGACCGTGAATGCTTGTAAGTACGTAACCGGAATCATGTGCATCCAGCACGGCCAGGCTAAAGCTTTGATCGCCACCAGTATCGCCAAAGGGGTTGAAGCGTACGATCGAGACCTTTTGCGAGGCCAGACTATTGGTAATAACCAGACGCTCATACTCGGTATTGAGCTGAGTTAAACGCTGATCAACAGCCTCAACCCGTGCTAAATGCTCGGCTAGGGTAGTTTCAAGCGAACCGGCTTCCTCGCCGCCCAGGGCAGCGCTAAAGCGCTTTTTGAGCTGGTTAAGCTGAATAAACACCACGACGGCTGCAGTTCCGGCAATCACGGCTATCAGTAGGGCAATATATACCAAACGAGTAACTCCAATCTCCACTACGTACGCTCTAGTATACGGCCAGAGGCCAAGGACCCGCAACGCCGGTGTGCTACAATGCTGGCAATGGCAAAGAAGATGAAATCCACTAAGAAGCATCGTTTTAAATACGCCCAGGCGCCTGGAGCTCCAGTAGAGCCGGCCATGGCGGCGGCTGCAGTGCCGGCTTCGGCCGGTGCCAGGGTGGCTCCGGCCGGTACTGCGGTGGCCGTAGGTCGCGACTTTAGCTATGTAACGGTTGATCTGCGGCGTTTGGGCATTCTAGCCTTATCGCTGATCATGCTGGAGCTCGTGCTGTGGTATTTGATGGCCCACACGAGCCTTGGCGCGGTCATTTATAATGCCATTCAGGTCTAGCATCACGTTTGACTTCGATATTGTAGTGCTTCGCTAAAGTGTGCCAGGCTAATATGCTCGGAGCGGTCAAGATCGGCAATCGTACGGGCCACTTTGAGGCTGCGAACATAGCCTCGAGCTGATAACCCAAGCTTAGCAATGGCGTATTTGGCCAGTGTGGTGGTTTCAGCGTTAAGGAGACAGTGTTGCTTGAGCCGCGTATTGTCCATGTAGGCGTTAAGTTCAGTCTTGGTACCGACAAATCGCTCGGCCTGACGCTGGCGAGCAGCAGCTACTCGTTTCGCGATGGTAGCCGTACTTTCGCCGGTGGTATGCTTGGTAAGGTCATTACGATCGACCGGCGCCACGTGAATGAGCAGGTCAATACGGTCTAGAAGCGGCCCAGATAGACGCTTCTGGTATTGCAATACCTGATGCTGGGTGCAGTTACAACGTTGATTATCGCCAGCAAACCCACAGGGGCAGGGGTTGCGCGTGGCCACGAGCATAAACCGGGCCGGAAAGGTGGCCGAGCGAGCAGCCCGGGCGATGGTGACCACGCCATCTTCCAATGGCTGCCGGAGCACCTCGAGCACTGGGCGAGGGAATTCGGGCAGCTCATCCAGGAATAACACGCCGCGATGACCTAGGCTGATCTCACCTGGGCGGGGGACACTGCCTCCACCAATCAGGGCAGTACTAGAGGCCGTGTGATGCGGTGCTCGCCAGGGTCTGGTCCGGACGATGCCATCTTGATTAAGACCAGCCAGGCTATGGAGCTTAGTAATTTCGAGCATCTCGGTAAAACTGGGTGGCGGCAGGAGGCCAATCAGAGCCCGAGACATCAGCGTTTTGCCTGATCCGGGTGGCCCTGAGAGCAAGATATTGTGGCCGCCAGCCGCGGCGATCTCTAGTGCCCGCTTGGCCTGTTGCTGGCCGTAAATGTGGCCCATATCCACGCCTACTGAGGCGGTGAGCCCATTAATTTTTGTTGTATTTTTTGCAACGCTGAGGGGCGCTAATCCTACTAAATGGTGATAGAGTTCAAGGAGGCTGCGAATAGCAATTACCTTAACATCATCAAGAAGGGCGGTTTCTTCAGCATTGGCCACCGGTACATAGACATGCGTGAATTGTCGTTCTCGAGCCAGCTGGGCAGCCAGTACAGCGCCCTTGACTGGCCGCAGGGTTCCATCAAGTGCAAGCTCGCCGAGAAAGAGCCCGCCAGCGGTCATTTCGGGATCAATCTGTCCACTGGCAACAAGGATTGCTACGGCCATACCGAGATCGTAACCGGTGCCATCCTTCGGAATATCGGCTGGCGCGAGATTGAGGGTTAATCGCTTGGGCGGCAGCATCAGGCCACTATTCTTAATAGCACTGCGTACTCGCTCACGTGCTTCATCCACAGCTTTATCGGCTAATCCTACTACCACAAAGCCGGGTAAGCCGTTGGTAATATCGCACTCAATTTCAACAAGTTCTCCCTCCAAGCTCAAGAGGGCCGGTGCATACGCTCGTGATAACATGACAACTCCAATCCATCATTTCCTGTTCTTGACCGAATATATACCGAACACTTGAGCTTGCCAAGCATAACTGTTTTCATAATGTTGTCAATGATTATTGACTTTTTCTAAACCTTGCCGTATTTTTGAAGTATGGACGAGCAACAACTCATTTCACACATTGAAGAACTGGGGCTTAGTAATAAGGAGGCCCGGGTTTACGTGGCGTGCTTGATGGTGGGGCCGTCACCAGTGCAGCGTATTGCAGATCAATCTGGTATTAAGCGAGTCACTACCTATGTGATCTTGGAATCACTGGTTGGTCTGGGCTTGGTATCCCAAAGTATGAAAGGCAAGAAAACCTATTTCATTGCCGAAGATCCTAATAACCTGCACCGTTTAATCGAGAAACGCGAGCATGAGCTCAAGGAGCAAAAGCTCAACTTTGAACACATTTTGCCCGAGTTGAACGACTTAAAGTCAATCCCCAAAGATTCACCGAACGTACAATTTTATGATGGCGCTGAGGGCATTAAAGCCATCTTTAGTAGTTTTTATTCCAACATGAAGCCGGGTACCCGAGAGATCTACGGTATTAGCAACCTGGATCAACTGCATGCGTTCTTCCCAGACCTTGAGCGAGCTAGCAGTAACCCTGAGCGAGTGAAGTATGGTCTTCACAGTAAATTTATCTACACTAGTAAGCGCGGACCGATCTACCAGGCAAGCGATACCGATCGTAACCGGGAGTCACGCTTTATTCCCTATGATCGGTATCCATTGAGCGGCGACCTTACCATTGTGGGAGATCGGATCATTATGGTATCGCTCACGGGACAGCGGCCGATTGGCATTACCATCCAGAGCGCCGATTTGGCGGCTGGCATGCGGGCTATGTTTGAGATCCTCTGGGACTCGTCACGGCAATTTAACCAACAGTAAGCTGTAAGCTCGGATTGCGCAAAATAGTTCTTGAACTTTAACGTAAAACATGTTACTGTTCACGAACGGTGGCAACCGCCACCCGTAGCTGCAGAGCCTGCTCTGCTGGACCCGAGGAGGGGAGATGGGCGGCTGATATGAAAACTCCCGCCTCCATCCCGGACCGTGGTCCGGGGGAGTACGAGTCTCGTAGCTACGCGGCGGGAGCATTCCGCTACGAGACAAATGAGGGCGGCGCTGCCCTCAGCCGCGGATGGGCCGTAAAGCAAGGTCTCTGTACCAGGGTAACCTTACTTTGCGGCCCCCGCTCAACTCACGAGAAGCTGATACCCGTCGATCAGCATTCTTACCTTTTAAACCAACGATCTCGTTGGTTTAACCCCTAGACTGTTATGACCAGGACCATTTGGTTTTGATCGTTAGACAGCTAGGGGTCTTTGCTTTTTAAGCTAAACCTTGCCGCGGTACCATAGGGCTGCGTACTCCGGCGGGACAGGATTGATGATCACGCCCGTACCCATCTCGGCGCCGGCCCACTTAAAGGTGCGTGGCTCGACTTTGATGAGAAAATGATTATCCTGGTGCGGAATTGATTCTTGCAAGAAATAATTAAAACTAAGATTAGCTGCATCAAGACGAGTGGTAATTTTTTTCATAATCACTGCTAGCGAATGTAATTCACTTGCGTTAAGCTGGCCAAAGCTATTGAGGTGACGGCGGGGGAGTACCCAAGCGCCAAAGCCGGCTGAGGCTGCATAAGGGGCAATCGCTACCATATGCTTATCCTCAAAGATAATGCGAACATTCTGGGCCAGTTCCCAGGTAATGATATCGCAGTGGGCGCAAGAATTATGCTCATCTTGATAGTGCTTGAGGGCATCACTCTCGGATTCAATATGAGGCGGAATCATTGGCAGGCCGATGATTTGGCAGTGAGCATGAGCCACACTGGCGCCAGCCATAGGGCCATCATTTTTGAATACCAACACATAGCGCACGCCTTCCAGCTGTTTGAGATAGGCTAGACGGTGGCGGTAGGCATCAAAAATCTCCTCAATGTGCTCAAGGGGCAGCTCGGAGAACTCCTGGTTATGGTCAGGGGTATTGATGACGACTTCTTGAGCCCCATAGGCTTTAGGGTTGTCGACCGAGAGCGCCGGGTAGGCATTGGCAATGACGCGGACGCGCCAGTTTTTGGGTCCGGGAACGGCAAACAGCGCTGGTTCCTGGTTGTTGCAAAAGTGGCAACTCAAGCTGGGAATCTTGTGCGGCTCGGCTTGATGCGAGAACGAATCAGGTCGGAGATTACGTTTGGGC
>JARIHM010000122.1 GCA_029288275.1 Candidatus Saccharimonadota bacterium
TTGGCGCAACGTAAACCGATCGCTCGGAAGCGATTGTATATAATAACATAAAAATCATTTCATTTCAATGAAAAACCTCCCCGACACCCTCAAAAACAGAGTGCTGGGGAGGCTCGTGACGGCCTAAACCGTCTGCAGACCGCGGCGATGCACCGGGCCGTAGTGGGCCTCGCAGGCGTTCTGGACAAACCGCGTCACTGCGTGGATGGTCGGGCCCAGGGGCTCGGCCATGACTCGCAGAGCCAGGCCGTCGTCGGCGAGCTCCAGAACGGCCTCGGGAACAGCCACCGCGATGTCCTCCAAGGGCACCACGAAGTCGGGCTGCTCGTCGGCCACATCCGTGAGGCCGCTGCGGAACGCGATCTCCGTCTCGGTGTCGCCGTCCTTGAGGTGGAGCATGACCACCGCCGTCGAATCATTGCGGTCGGCGATCTGCGGATAGAGGTCCATGATATTCCTTTCGTCCTCGTTCAGGCCGTTTCGGGCCGGCGTTTCAGCCAGCTGATGAACAGCCACCAAGCCATCCGCTGGTGCCACGACCAGCGTAACCCAAAGGCGGTCCGGGCTGACTCAGGAATGAGCCCAGCGCCGGCAACCTTGACGGCCCATTGTACCTTGCGGCCGCGCTGGGCGAAGAGGGCCGAAGCGATCACCTGGGCAGCGGTCGTCATCTGAAGCTCGCCACCCGGCTGGCCGAGTGAGTCGATCATCTGGTGATAGTACTGGTCGAGGTCGGCGTAGGAGGGTGGTAAAACGGCCTCGGAGATGCCAACATTGGCCGCAAAGGGCCTGAGTGAGTCGTAGTAGATCTCCATTTGCTCAGGAGAGACAGGACCATAGAGGACGCCTTGGGCCTCGATTGAAGTTACAGCTAGGGTCGCAAAGACCCATAACAGCAACCGCTCATCAACACCTTGGTGTATGACCCTGAATCTTCGGATTGCCGTTTGATCTCCATCCAATACCGCGCGCGTGAGCTTGGCCGTGCGGCTGAGCCTGCCACGCGGATCGTTCTGGAGAGCTCCGGTGTGCACCAGCGCATTGGCCACGCTGGGGTGGAGCATCTGGAGTAGGAGGGCAGACATACCCTGCAGCAGGAGGCTCTTGGGGCTGAGGAGGACCATAGGATTGGTCATTGAAGCTCCTTTTCCGGGGAGTAGGTGCAGCGTCGACGTGACGCAAACGACGCCTGGAGGCGATATCTCATTATGGCATAAAAACAGCAGAAATCAAGCACCAAGCGCACATAGAGGAAGCCCCCGAGCGCATAAGCGCCCGGGGGCTCGAGGAATTGGTGCCTAGGCCTGCAACTCCTGGACGGTTCGTGGGGCGTTCGGGTCGTTCAGGTAGATGAACGTGCCGTCGGCCCGAACCGTATAGATGAAGCTGAGCTTGGCGGCCTCGGCCTCATTCATCACTCGCAGCAGCACCTTCTTGCCCCGGATGGTCTCCGGGTAGCGAGCAGTGTACTCCTCGCCATGGGGCGAGGTGAATTCCGCCTCGAAGGGCTGCGCGCTGGTGAGGCGCACCAGCGTCTCATCGGTCTCGTCGTCCTCGCCCTCGACGGCCATCGCCTGGGCGATGGCCGGGTTG
This sequence comes from Candidatus Saccharimonadota bacterium, assembly GCA_029288275.1. Taxonomy (GTDB): domain Bacteria; phylum Patescibacteriota; class Saccharimonadia; order UBA4664; family UBA4664; genus JARIHM01. The sequence continues at coordinate 1,594 of JARIHM010000122.1, forward strand.
GTCGGGGTGACGGCCATGAGCAGCCAACCGGCCAGGGCCGGCGTCATCAGGACGTAGTCGCCGTCCTGCCGCAGTCCGGACTGCTCATCCAGCCACAACATGGCCGCTACCAGGTACACCGGGTCGCTGTTGTCGAAGTCGACCATGACCTCGTGGAGCTGCTCGAGCAGCTCGTCTCGGCCGTGGCCAAAGGTCAGATCATCATAGGTCGCCATTGCTCGCTCGCTTTCGATTGAAGGAACTACTGTTGGAACAACTGGTCGAACATAAGCATCACGGTAGTGGGGAATTCCCAAGCCACTGCAGCTGCTGCATAAAACGATCGCCCGGGCTGGACGATTTCTTATTATGGCATGAATATGTATAAAATCAACCCTCGAACGCGAAAACACCCTGCGATGGGCGGGTTTCCGCCGCACCGCAGGGTGTGAGAATTAGGCATGGACCGTAGAGAGCGGTCGCACAAGGCCATCATCGACGTTCTTCCAGAACTGTTCGATCGACATCTGCTGGATCTCTGTGGCGGCTTGTTTCATTGCCGGAACCTTGTCGCTCACTTCGTGGACAAACGCCTGCAGATAGATCACGCAGTCGAAGGTGCCGGCGCAGCTGGGGTAGTGCGACCAGCCCTCAATCTGGAACGTAGCAACCACTACATCACCCTTGGGACAGTAGGCCCACCAGCTGTCGATGTCGATGCCGTTGCGTCCATGCTCGAGGGCTCCGTAGCGTGAGGCGGCCGGGGTGGCGGTAGCAATCATGGTGACTCCTGGGTCTAAATGAACAAGCGCTTGGCGCGTCCGTTTTGGATGATAGCCTACTATATCATATTTGGTAGGCTAAGAGTCTCGAGCTTGATCAATTCCATGCGTTCGGTAGTATTCAATACCTTCCTCTATCGTTCCAAACAAACCACCGAGCTGAGCTTCATAAAGTGATCCTAGAATGCGCCCAAACTCCGGGCTTGGCTTGAGCCCCAAATGAGCGATGAGATCACGTCCCTGCACAATTGGGGGAGCTGGTTTCTCCGCTACTTCAAGACCTACCGAGCGTTCGTAGAGCGCGTATGAACCAGTGCGAGGATTAAATTCGCCGCTTCGGCCATTCGAGTCGCAGCGTGAAATGAGGTCCCATAGCCGAATATTGGCCGGCTGGAGCCGCTGAGCAAATTTCTGTAGTTGTTTGTCGGACGGCTCGGGGTGATGAACATGGTATAGATGTTCGCGAATAATCGGCAGAATCTTTGCTACCACATCATTTTTCATCTTCAACTCAGCTAGAAATGCCTGAGCTGGTTCAACTCCGGCTGCCTCATGGCCGTGGGCGGTGATCCGCATAACACCGTGCTTCTCGCGCCGCTCAGTGGTAGTGGCTTTGCCAAGGTCATGGCTGAGCGCGCCAAACAGCACCACGAGCGCATCATCGCCCGTGAGCCCCTCCTCTCGAACTACCCGAGCGGCTGCATCAGCCGCTAGCTTGCTATGATTCCACACGTTGCCCTCTGGGTGCCAGTCTGGCTCCTGCTCGATCTGATCCAGGACGGCGAGCTCTGGGTGGAGCTGATGAAGGATACCGAGGTCACGGGCCACTTCGAGCCCCACGCTCGGCTTCTCGGACTTGGTCATGAGTTTGATCCACTCTTCGCCCACGCGCTCTCGCGGTAGCTCGGTCAGATCAAGGCTGCGGCACAGCTCGGCCGTAGCCGGGTCCACTCGGTAGTTGAAACGGCCGGCAAACTGCATTACCCGCAAGGCTCGCAGTGGGTCATCGCCAAAGCGCTCCGGATCGGTAGCACGGAGCACGCCGTCCTTGATGTCTTGAAGGCCGCCATATTCATCAACCAGTTCACCGGTCAGTGGGTTCAGCGCCAGAGCATTGATGGTGAGGTCTCGGCGCCGGGCTGCTTCTCGTACGGTCATGGTAGGGTCACCGGTGACCTGAAAACCCTTATGGCCCTTATCAACCTTGGAATCCTGGCGAGGGATAGAGAAATCCATCACGCTGCCAGTGGCCGGGTTCGTGACCTTGGCGATGCCAAAACTGGCGCCCACCAGGTCAACTCGACCAAAGGCGGCTAGTTTAGCGGCCAGATCATCAAACCCCAGGCCATAGACCTCAATATCGATATCTTTTGACGCTTGAGGCCGACCCGTTTCCCGGGCTATGGCCGCATCTCGAGCGTAGCCACCCACCACCAGCGCCAGACCGCCAGCCTCTTTGAGGCTAGTGGCGATGCGTGCTCCTAGACGGAGATCCTCGGCAAATTCATGGTCAGGCTCGCGCTCGGCCCTGGCCTCAAAGGTATCGTGATTCAGTTCCAGAGCTTCGGCGTGCAGTGCTTCGTAATCGATGCTTGATGCACCGTTATGCTCACTACCGGGTAGCTCAGAAGGATTCATAGCTTTAAGTATATCGCATGATGACGCTTGGTAGACGTAAAAACGCCCCAGGCAGGCAGCCTGGGGCGTAGGTTACGGCTACCACATCGGCCGAGGGTCCTCTACACTCAGCGAGTAGATGCGGCCTGTCAGCTTGTGCTCAACGGCTCCAAAGAAACTGACGAGCAGCAGGACGAGCCGTTGCTCGACCGCATCCAGATCGGCAGATGGCGCCGTATTAACCAAGATCTCGCCACTGCGGATTGCAAAGGCCGCTCGGTCGTCCCCGTCTGGTGCTTCAACGCCCGGGATGGCCAGGATGTCGGCCGCCAGCTGTTGAATGCGCTGACTGCGGATGTCGGAGATGCTCTTCATTGCTGGCCCTGCCGCAAACGTTGAATGTCCTATCTGAGACAGTTCGACCTCAATCTCGTCGGTGATGTCCGCCTCGTTGGGCGGGGAGTCCACGATCGAGAAAGGGTCGTCGCCTCCAGTGACATTCCAGGTAGCCTTTAGGATCTGACCATGTCGGTAGACGGCTAGATCCGCAACGGCATAAGCAGTTACGCTATTCTGGGCGAAGAATGGCTTGGCTAAAACCTCACGCATTCCAGCAGTCAGTTCAGTCATGGCCTTAATCGCAGCCTCTGCTTCTTTACGACCTTGATTGGTGAGCTGATAGTAGGTTCGTCGTGGCCTATCGGTAACCTGCGGATCGGCTGGCTCTGTAAAGTCTGTGATCCATCCGATCGACTTAAGCTCGTGCAGGATAGGGTAGACAGTGCTAGAAGGCTTTTTTATTTCCTGAGAGATCTGAAGCCCGTAGAGCGGAGTCGAACTGCGCAGGAACGCAGCTAGCACCAATATGGTTGAAAATTGTATGGACTTCATCAAACACCCTTCGGACGGTTCTGATGATGGTTTACTGTAGCACAAGCAGCGCAAAAATAAATGCTGGCGGGCCGTGGCGGATAAGGTTAGGACTTTCTTCCTAACTTCTCTGACGCCACAAACCCTATTGCGGCAGGCCTAAGAACTCTATAATTCCCATCCTGAAAGCTCAAGCTTATCGCTTGAAGTCTCGGGTTGGGGCAGCACCCCAACAGTTAAGTCGGGGTGCTGCGTGAGGGGGGGGCGTATCTCGGATGGCCCTACCCGTGAACTCTAAACACAGAGCCGAGAATGTGATGGTGCTACCTGCGGTTGAAGCGGGCCGCGAGGTCCGCCAACGCGGTGCTGGCCTCATCTTCCGACCGCCACCCGCCGTCATCCGGCCGAGTCAGGATATCCTCGACCTTGGCGATGATCGCGCGGGTCTGAGA
>JARIHM010000153.1 GCA_029288275.1 Candidatus Saccharimonadota bacterium
GACAGACGACAGGCAGTGCCGCCCGCACTACGCTCATTGGGAGCAACGTTGGCGCCAGCAACACCAGCATTTATGGCGGCACCAACAATATTAATCTGAACGTCAATAGCTCAAGCTCGGGCGTTAACATCCAAACTCAAACCACCAACTCACTCACCGCCTTCCAGATTCAGAATGCGGCTACGGAGAACTTATGGCGTTTCGGCACTACGAGCACCAATGTCGTGCCGAATCCTGGGGCTGAGTCGACCTTTGGCACCGAGTGGGCCGCTTACGGTTCCAACACTACCATCAGCCGCACTACTGCCACTTCCTGGAACGGTTATGCCTCAGCTCAAGTAACCGTCAGCTCGTCAACGGCTAATGTGGGCATTAAAAATAACCTTGGCGCAGCTCTCACAGCCAATACCATGTACACCGTGTCTTTTTATGGCAAACTCAAATCCGGCGATCCCGCCTTTAGTGATGTTGCAGTGGCCTACTCACGTGATGGCACCGCCGGCACCGAGGTCGCCTGCGCTACGTCGGCCAACTACAACACTCGCACTCTGGTTAGTAATGGTTGGTCCCGAATTTACTGCAGCTTGACCACCCCCGTCACAGCCGGGACGACCAGCGCCTACCTAGTCATTCGCCAAACTGCCGCGGCTGCTCGTACCTTCTACATTGACGGCCTCGAGGTGGATCAGACCAGCGACATACCCAATGCCTATGGCGAAGGTACGCTCCGCATGGATGCAGCCATAACTTCCCCGACGCATATTCAAAATACCGAGGACTCTACGAGCGAGTTTAGCGTTCAAAATACTGCCGGTACCAACCTCTTTGCTGTCGATGCCACCAATCTAGCCGTAGTTATTGGCAACGGCAGCGCACTGCCGGATGCCAGCCCGATTTTACTCATCGTCGATAATAAGTCCACGAGCGGCGATCCTGGCGGCGCCAATGGTGCTATCTATTACAATGCCAGCTCCCACGGTTTGCGCTGCTATATTAACGGCGTGTGGCGCAACTGTTCCGACGGAGCCGTTTATACGCAGCAGGGTATTCCTGGCGGCGATACGATTAGCAATACTACGACAGCTACGGCCTTTGCCGAATCCTATACTGTCCCCGCCAACGACTGCGTTGCGGGCCGTAACTACCGGCTGACGGCCGATGGAGTGTATGGCACTACGGGCACGCCGCAGCTCACCTTATCGGTCAAATTTGGCTCCACCACCGTGGGCTCAACTCCAGCCCTTAATATGCCCAACAGCCTAGCTAACTCCACGCCCTGGAAACTGGTAGTGGATTTCCAATGCTACAGCGGTAATATTAGCACCACTGGACCAGTAAACGTTCATGGTGCTCTTAGCTACGCCACGTCGGCTGCGGGTGACGGCGTAGGCGTAGCCCAGTTCCCCAATAGTGCCAACAGTTCTAGTGCTAGTTTTTACCAGCTTGATACGACTGTTAACGAAGCTATTACGCTGGTAGCGCAGTGGAGTGCAGCTTCGTCCTCAAACATTATCGTGCTGCATCAATTTACGGTAGAGTCACTCGGACCGTAGGCAAACCGCCCGCCAGCCAAAAACGTGTGCAGACACAAAAAACGCCCCGAAGGGCAATTCTTTGCAAAGGAGTGGCCTAGCGCCGCAGGTCGAGCTTTTTCAGCACGTCCTGATAGCGATTCGGATCCCTCTTGTTCAGGTAATCGAGCAGCGAGCGGCGCTTGCCAACCATCTTGAGCAAACCACGACGAGAATGCTCGTCCTTCTTGTGCTCTTGCAGGTGCTTGGTCAAGCTCTTAATCTGCTCGGTAAAGATCCCAATCTGGACCTCCGGCGAGCCGGTGTCCTTCTTGTGGGTCTGAAGACCACTGATAACCTTGGATTTGGTGTCAGGCTTTAACATAACGAAAGAATCTTAGCACTTTTACAGATATTTGGCAACCCTCTGGCTATAAATGGCTTAAAAGCTCACGGAAAATACTGCTTGATATGCAAAAGTCCCGGTCGCGTCTATGGTAGACGCGACCGGGACCACCGTTCAGCTCAGAGCTGCCACCAGGCGCTCAACTCGGGAGTCATTGGCCAGACGGCCCAGGAGCTCCCACGCCACCCTGGACAAGAGCTCACGCAGCGGCTCGTCCTTGTCCTGAAGCCAGCCCCGGGCCAGGCGCCAGATCTTCTCCGGCTTGTCGTCCGGGTTCGGCATGAGGACGGCATAGCCGCCCCGAACCGTCTCCAGCAACTGGTCGGCATTCACCATCCAGGGGCGGGTGGCGTACCGCTTGTTCCAGTCGTCGGACAGGAGCGCTTCCTCGAGCGGGGACTCGGCGGCCCGACGGAAGTCGTCCACTAGCCCGGGCGGCGGCGCACCGCCGTCGATCCAACGGATCAGGCCGGCGAAGTCCTGGTTATTCGGATGCCCGGACCGCCAGTACTCTGCCTCGATCTGGCAGACGGCCTGACCGACCCGGAGCTCCGGACGCGCCTCAAGATACAGGCGCAGGAGCTCCACGGCTCCCAGAAAGTCGGAGCTGTAGCCAGTTGGGGCCAATCTGAGGCCGAGGATCCGCTCGGCCAGAGACTTGTCCGCTCGCTCGGCCAGCGGGGTCTTGTCGCTGAGCTCATGCAGGAACGCGGGCAACGAGCTGGGCGCGGCGCAGCGACCGATTCGTTCCAGCATCTTCAGGATCCAATCCTGAAGCTCGTCAGCCTTGACGGCAGTCACGGACATCACCTCTTTCAGGTACGCGGGTTTGTTTGAACGATAAGAATTATATTAACACAAAAAATGTATTTTTTCAAGTTTAAAGCTCGCGCAAATGCTCTTCGGCTGCCGCAGCATCAATCTCATCGAGCACCAATGCACCATCAAGATGGTATTCACCTACCTCCGTCCGGACCAGTCCGCTCAAATAGGCACCGGTCTCAAGCACTCGTCCGATATCTTCGGCCAACGTGCGAATATATGTACCGCTCGATACCTTAGCTTCCAGTTCAATGATTGGATAATCGTAGCCCACCAGTACGTTCTCGTAGATTGCGACCTGACGTGATGGCATCTCTATGCTGCGGCCGGCGCGGGCGTGTTTATAGGCCTCCTGGCCGCCAATCTTAATGGCCGAATACACCGGCGGCACTTGGGTGATCTCACCCGTAAACTGCGCCAGCGCTGTCTCCACCTCAGCCACTTTTGGTACACGAGAACTTACCGGTGTTTTCTCACCCTCGTTGTCGCCCGTCGCGCTGGTAGCGCCTAGAGTCAGTTGCGCCACGTAGCGCTTATCGAGCTTGGTAAGCGTCTGCGCTTGTTTGCAGGCTGTGCCAAAGAGCATGAGCATCAGCCCGCTGGCCAGCGGGTCCAGCGTACCAGCATGACCGATCTTGCGCACACCCGTTTGGCGGCGCAGCGCCCGAATCACGTCAAATGACGAAATGCCGAGTGGTTTATTTACTAAAAGCAGTCCATTCATGATTTGATTATCCCATAAAAAGAGGCCCTCTCCTAAGAGAGGGCCCAGATGTCAATCCGGCAGGATCCGAAATTCTGGCTCCGGGTCCGGCCAAACGCGATCGTCTATCGTGACGGTAGGCCACACGGGTTGCCGCATAGTCCGAATGATCTCCCACTGTTCACGCGAGATGTAGTCGGCCAGATCCTCATCATAGGAATGGATCTTACGCCAGGCTTCATCGGGCGTCATCCCCCAGGCGCCATGGGACATGCCACCGCCTGCATCCTGAAACTCCCACAGGCGCGGTGATCGCCGAAGCTGAGGCAAGAGCAGTTCAAAAGCCGCTTCCAGCTCAACACCCTGCACATGAAAGTCATCGGCAACCGTAAAGGGCACTCCAGCTTGGTAAAGGGGCGAGAACGCATAATCGCCGCCCACACTGAGGGATGCGTGCCCCAGCTTGTACTTAAAATACAGGTGCAGGCCATGCAGCGTGCCCTCCATCTGAAAGGGCACGCCCCAGGCAGACCGAATAGCCAGCCCGGGCACACGAGCCTCCAACCGGCGCAATTCAGGCAAAGCCAGGGCGGTCATATCTGTCCAGGCAGCCAGAAGCTCGATCCCCCAATCGGGCAGATCGCTAAAGTCCTCTTCTTCCATACTGCGTCCTTTCCAGACGAGCGAATGGTTCTAGGCTTGATCGTGCGTGGTCGGCTCGGCTTGGCCGTGGTCGCGCAGCAGCTCGGCCGCAGCGGCAAAGTCGGCCATAGGCGAGGCCAGATCCGGCACTACGGCCGGCTCAGCCGGAACCACTGGCGCCGAGGCTGGAGTTGCCGGAACTGGCGCCGAAGCCGGCTCAACTACCGGTACACTCGGCTCAATGTGATCCGGCGCAATCACCGGCTCTGCGTTGGCCGGCACAGCGAAGCCAGGCGCCACGGTGTGCTCGGCCTCAGGATTCCGGACTGCCGCCGGCTCGGCTACCGCGGATGCGGACGCCGTCGCCAGCTCAGGCTGGCGCGATGGCTGCGGCTGAGGCTCGGGCCGACGCTCCGATTGTTGTGCCGGCCGGCTCTGGTTTGACTGACCCTGGTTTTGGCGAGGTTCGGCCGCCGGGCGATTGCTCCGCTCAGGGCGGCTATCACGGCTGTCGCGACCATCGCGGAACAGACCCTTCACTACCTGCTGCTGCTTGGCACCAGCCGCCATCAGCTGCGCGGCTACCGTCAGACTCTTGCTCGTAGTGTGGCTGGCTGTAAACCGGTCCGTTGAGGCCATGAGGCCTGTCAGCATTACCGTGGCAATATCAGCATCAATCAGGCCCGATTGCAGACTCTCGCTGGTGGCCACGAGGATCTCACACAAGCTCGAGGCCATCGGCTCAATCAAGTTCACGGCACCGTAGCTCTCGTTCGTGCGATGGAAATCCAAGTTCACCAACGGGATCGAGTTAAACAGACCCTGATTCTCGGCATAGACCCGGTCAATGCGTGAGCGCGACGGCACACCCAGTACAATTGCCAAGTCGTAGTGGTAATCACCGTAGGCAAATGTCACGTCGCTGGGCGCAAACCCCCCCTTAAACGGGGTAATAAACACCTCCAGCTTGCCGTCGATCACCTCGTAGCGCAGCTTGTCGACCTCGGCCTTGGTCACGTCCACCTTTAAGATAAAATCGCGCAGGCCACTCAGATTCTTATCGATACCGGACATATCCAGAAACTGCACGGCCGGTGGCAGCGGGTCGCTAATAATAGCACTCACCTTCTTGCCAAACTTGCGCAAAATCGCCGCCAGGGCCAACACCGATACCACCTGGTCCACATTGGGGTGTTGACCGGTGGTAATAAGAATCGTCTCGGCTTGCCGAATCGCTTCGGAAGTTTGCTGCTTGGGAGTGAGATCCATAAGGTGTGCGCCTGCTGCTTAAACAATATTTAAATGTAGCACATTTTATACCTAAATGTCAATAGTAATGCTTACGCTTTTTCGTAGAAAAACAAGACTTCTCAAATGGCTTGGCAAGGGGTATAAACAGTAGGGCCTATCTGTCAGGGGCAACTCTCCCGAGAGGAGGAGCTGATCGCTATGCCCTATGTCATCCTTTACGCCCATAATGCCGAGATCTTCTTGGGCCCCTACTTCGGCTTTAGCGCCAGGCGCAAGGTGATCAGACTCTATGACGGCCTGACCACTGAGCTCCAGCAAAAGCTCGAAATCCACCAGATTCCGAGAAAGATTGCCCAAAAGGCCGTTGACGATAAGAAAGCTCGTTACCACCACTTCTAGGAGAGGAACGGTTATGTGCGAGAGCAAGGACCAGGCCTACGTTATTCTCCATCGGAACAAGGCAACCATCTATCGTGGTCCGTACTTTTACGATGAGGGTAAGCGGGAGGCTAGGCGGAAGCTAGACTCACTAACCGGCGCGGAGCGCAAGAAGCTTGTTCTTCAGAAGATCCCAGTGAAGACGGCCACGCAAATGGTCGACCAGAACAGGGGTATCTACGACTAATACCCGTAGTACATACCACGAAGTGAGGCCCGGCATGACCAAGTGGGAGGTCGTGGATGACAAGGGCGAACGCGTACGCGGTCCCTATCGAAGAGAGAGAAGCGCCGAGAATAAGGCTTTCGATCTGACCATGGCGAACCGCGATGGCAGAACATTCATCCATAGGAGCATCGCCGAGCCCCCAAAGCGCCACCGAGGGCCTCGGCTGCGTAGAATTGAGCCCCCGATCCGTCAGGTTGCGGCCAACAAGAGCTGCTGATGGAGCTAGCCGCCTCCATGCCCGCCATCGCGCTCCCGCTAGGGACGAGATGGCGGGCATCTTTACATTTTGGGACGAATACGCTATAGTCTCCTGGTATTTGACAGC